>JALSRW010000197.1 GCA_026984595.1 Alphaproteobacteria bacterium | reverse complement strand
ACCGGTCCGGACGATGTTCGGGAACGGGCAACGTCCCATGGTGAAGACAATCCGCTCTTCCTTCCGCAGGGCCGCGTGAAAAAGGGATCGATGTTCCTCGTAAGCCTCGCGGATCGCGGGAAGCGGTTCTCTCCGACAGGCGTGTAATATACCCTCCGCCGTCATTCGATTTCCCGAAAATTCGACAGCTCCCACATGGCGTTGTGGACCCACGGGTGCTCTGTCGGCGCCACCCTGAAGTCGAAAAGCCGGGCCCGTCGTGCATGATCGATCACGCGGCGGGCCCGGCATTTTCCGTGCGTGGGCCAAGGCCGCTCACCTGCGAGGGGATCGTGGAGCGGGGCTCTCCAGCGCAGCACCGGAAGGGGAAACTGCGGCCATCCTCGGCCCCGGCCGCGAGCCCCTCAGAGGACGGGACTGCGGCGGCGCCGGAACAGGAGGAGGGCCAGCAGCTTGCCCACCGCCAGCCCCTGCAGGAAGGGCAGATGGGCGCGGAGCTGCGCGAACAGCGCGCGAACGCCCGCCGTGAGCTCCGGCACTCCGCCCAGATAGAGGCGCCAGCCGATCCAGCCGACGAGACCGACCAGCACCGCTTCCCGGAGGAACCGGCTGCCGAACAGCCCGCCGACGAGAACGAGGCCGGTAACGATGCCGATGAGAAGCTCGAACAGTTCGCGTTCCTGCAGGGAAAGGTCCATGGCCATGCTCCGCATCGGGGTAGCGGTCGCCGCCAAGGTATCCCCGCAAGCAGACCGGCCCGTTTTCGGCAAGCTTGCCGGACCCGGGCCGGGATGGCGGCTGCGGCATGGCGATGGACCCGCCGCCGGAACTATTCGTCCCCCGTCATCGGGCCGGACAGCGTTCCCGGAAAGGACGGCTAGCGCCGGAACAGCCGTGGCCGGAAGATCTCGGCGATCATCAGCAGGGGTGCGAGCAGCAGGACGGTGAGCTCCGCCGGTCGCATGAGATGGGACAGCAGCCATTCGCGATGGCGGGAATGGGTGACCAGATGGCGCAGGCGCCACTTGTTCTTTCTGCGCCGTTTCTGGGCCGCGGTGAAGTTGTCGGAAGGACTTACCGCCTGCGTGGCGATCATCGGAAACAGGGCATAGGTACCGGGAAGCATGGCGTAGGCGGAATCCAGCGCTCTGCCCACCAGCGGATGCCGGTCGATGCCGGGCGTGCCCCAGGGATGGTCGCGCAGCCATTCCAGGAGGCGGCGGCTGGCGATGTAGGCATGGGCGCAGCCCGAAGAGGTGCGCAGTACGCCGGGCCGCAGGAACCAGGCCCGGAGCGGCCAATGCCCCAGATAGAAGAGCATCCAGCCTTCCGGCAGGGAATCGAGCGCCGCCGCGATCGCACGGAGGGTACGGGGCGTAACCCGTCGGTTGAAGAGCACGTCGTCCTCGAAGATCAGAACGCGCCCCGCACCTTCGGCCAGCGCCCGCATGGCCACGCTCCGGTGCGCCTCCCAACTGCCGATGATCCCTTTCTCGGGATGCCGGTCGGGTCGGTAGAAGAGCACATGGCGACACAGCCCGACGCGGTGGAACTGGGCGCTCGCGTGGCGCATACGATCCTCGCGGGTGCGCAGGCAGATGCAGAACACCCGGTCGAGGAAGGACCAGTCGAATGCCTCGCCTTCCCGCTGGCGGCGACCACAATGCGGACAGTCGGGATCCGTGGGGCAGCGGTGGAAGCGATCGGGACGGATGTCGGGGTCCGCTCCGAGGCGGAGCCCGGCGGCCGCGCGGTCCCGACCGGTCATCGCCGTTCCCGCAGGGCAGCCCCGGCCATCAGCCCCTCGCCGATGGATTCCAGGATGCCCTGGAACCGCCAGCGCCCGTAGCGTCCGATCTGGTAGATGCCGTACCGTTCGAGCAGGGCCAGCGCCTCGCGC
>JALSRW010000196.1 GCA_026984595.1 Alphaproteobacteria bacterium | reverse complement strand
GAGGCAGACGAACCGCGGCGGATGTGCGAAGACGCTGGACAGATCTGGTCTTGGCTCCGGCGGCAGGACTCGAACCTGCGACCCGGCGGTTAACAGCCGCCTGCTCTACCAACTGAGCTACGCCGGACCATGCGCGATCGCTATAGCAGCCGCTCGGGCTCGCGCCAAGCCGTCTCTGGAGGCCCGGGCCGGAATCGAACCGACGTCCGGGGATTTGCAGTCCCCTGCATGACCACTCTGCCACCGGGCCGTGGCCGCGGCTCGATATGGTCGTGAAGGGAAACACGGTCAAGCCGTCCGCGGACGCCGCGGCAGGGGGATCGCGGTCCGGGCGGCGGCACACATATTGACGAGAGCCGCGGGCGCTCCTACCTCCCTAGCGCACGACTGCCCAGGTGGCGGAACTGGTAGACGCGCTACGTTCAGGTCGTAGTGGCCGCAAGGCCGTGGAGGTTCGAGTCCTCTCCTGGGCACCACGCTCCCCGCTGATGCCGGGCCGAAAAGACGTCCGCTCCTGCAAGAATGCCGGGCGGATGAGGTTGCGTGCCACGAAGGTCGGCAAATTATCCGCGAGCCGAGGGAAGATGGTCCGCCGCGGCGGTGGCTGCGGCCGGCGGCGGACCCTGAAACGTCAGCGCTTGCCCGACCAGAGCCTGCGATAGGCGGCTGCGGCGTCAGGATTGTGCGTTGACGGATACACGCGATAGACGCCGTTTCGTCCGCAGTTGAAGTAGGTCTCGTACGCGATGTGGCGGGCGTTACGTTCGAGGAAGCGGTACATGTTTTCGACGAAGAGCGGATTGTCGAAGCCGCCACCGCGGCCATCCGAGACCGCCCACTCGCCGATCCCGAGCTTCTTGCCGCGTTCCTTGGCGAAGGCGAGGAAGGTTTCGATCCCGAGCACGCGATGCTCGGGGGGCGTGCTGGCGTATGTCTCCCAGTCGCCCTGGCTGCGGATGGGCGGGTAGCGATCGTAATAGGAGAGCCCGATGAGATCGACGACGTCGTCGCCGGGGTAGGCCTTGCGCCAATCGCCGATCTTGTTGCCCCGCCCGAGGGCCCATTCGATCTTGAGATCACGATTGCCGCGACGCAGCGCCTTGGCCACCCTGCGGAAACAGGCCTTGTACTCCTCCGCCCGGCTGCCGATGGCCCAGGGCGCCCAGTTGAGATTCGCTTCCCAGCCGAGACGGATGATCGGCGGACGGCCGCCACGCTCCCGCGTAATCCGACCGATTTCCACAAAATACTTGTCGAAGGCACCGGCCGCACAACGGTCGAAGCGCCCTCTTTCCGCCTGAATGAACAGCGGCACGCTGATCGCTACCACCGAGGCCTTGGCGCGGGCGAACTTGCCGTAGGATCCGCCGCGGAAGTAGCGCAGCATGTCCTCCCAGCTCGTCCGCGGCGCCCAGCCGTGCAGGGCGTCAACGCGGGCTCCGCGCCAGCGCTCGAACTCGGAAAGGGTGAAGCCCCGCCCGTACCAGCAGGAGATGCCCGAGGGCCAGGGCAGTTTGCGCGGCGCGCGCCCGCGAGACGATCCACCCCCCGACGCGGTATCCCGGGTCTTTTTCTTCGCCCGCTGCTTCTTCACCCGCTTCTTCTTCTTCTTTCCGGACTGCGGATCGCCGCTTCGGTGGCCGGCGAGCTCGATCGAAGGGCTTTGCACCAGCGCTCCTATGGCTTGGGGCACGGCATCCCTTGATCCGCGTTCCAGATCCATCGGGATCCTGGGGGTCACCGCGAGGGTCGCGACGGCGGGGCTCGGCGGGGCGAGCAGGGTGCCGAACGCGAGCGTGAAGCCGAAGGCGGCCCCGCCGAACACCAGCCGCCGCCTGCCTCGTCCCTTGCGGACCCTGGGGTGTGACGAGCTCCCGTGGATGTTCATTCCCCTCTTCCTCGCTGACGAAGAGCTGTTCCGCATCCGAGACGGGTGCCAGCCGGGGATATTCCCCGCGAAATCCGCAGGTATGCCCGATCGCCCGCGGTCGTCCAGGAGAATGCGGGGAGAAGAGATGGAGACGAGGCCACCAGCCGCCACGGCGGTGACAGAGGTGTTCAGGGACTGTCGAGCCGTCCGCCTTGCGGCCGCCGCGGGGAGGGCGGGGGTGTCGCTGGCGCGGGGCCTTCAGCTGCGCACGATCAGAACCGAGCAGGGTGCGCGCTGCGCAACCCGGGTGGCATTGGCACCGAGCACATAGTCCTCGACCCCCGGCCGGTGGGAGCCCATGATCACGAGGTCGACCTCCCGCTCCCGCGCTTCGCGGACGATCTCCCGCCAGACGCTGCCCTGGGCGACGATGAGGCCCACATCTACCCCCTCGGGGATCTGTTCCCGTGCGATGGCCTCGAGCTTGGCGAGAATGTCATCCCGCACGCGCTTCTCGTAGTCGGCCGGAAAATACTGCCCGACTACGGGCAATCCGAATTCCGGGATCACGCTCATGAGGTGCAGCCGTCCGCCCTCGAGGCTGGCGATCTCGACCGCCGTCTGCAGCGCCCGCTCCCACATGGCCGGTGCGTTGAGGTCGATTGGGACGAGGATGTCACGGAACATCGCCTTCTCCCTCAGACCGTCTGACCCGCAGGGGTAGCTGCGGCCGGGGCTCGCCGGCGCTGCAGCCAGATGATGGCACCGAGCACGAGCAGCGCCGGGATGTACAGGAGATACTTGCTCGGCTGAGGTTCGGGCTTGAGTATCTGCAGGATTTCCTGATCCCAGTCGAGTCCGGCCTTCTGGGCCGGGCTGTCGAAGGCGACGTCATCGATGAACACCCGGCCGTCCTCGAAGCGGAGGGTGAGGCCCGCCTTCTCGAGCCGCTCTTCACCGTTTGCCCCCTCGGGAAGCTCCACGAGGGCCACGAACTCCCGGGGATCGCCCACCTCGTCCACACCCAGGATGCGCAGCCTCAGGGGCACCTCGGGCGGGGTCTCGGCCGCCGCTCGCACGATCTCCTTCGGCGGAAGCTTGCTGAAGGGCGGTGCGATCATGTCCATCCAGAAGCCGGGCCGGAAGAGGGTGAAGGCCACGAGCAGCAGCAGCACGATCTCGAGGGGATTGCAGCGGGTGATGAACCATCCCTGGGTGGCGGCAGCGAAGAGCAGCATGGCCACCGTGGCGACGGCGAAGATGAAGAGCCCCTGATACCAGGTGACATCGATGAGCAGGAGATCGGTGTTGTAGATGAAGAGGAAGGGCAGAGCGGCGGTGCGCAGGCTATAGAAGAAGGCGACGAAGCCGGTCTTGATGGGATCACCCCGCGAGACCGCCGCGGCCGCGAAGGAGGCGAGGCCCACGGGCGGCGTCACGTCAGCCATGATTCCGAAGTAGAAGACGAAGAGATGGACCGCGATGAGCGGCACGATGAGGCCGGTCTGCTGGCCGAGTTCGACG
>JALSRW010000195.1 GCA_026984595.1 Alphaproteobacteria bacterium | reverse complement strand
GGCGAAGTCCGAGGCCCTCCCGGGAGGAGGCCTCCGTGGTGCACGATGTTCTCGCAGGCGCGTTGCGGGAGCCCGTCAGCTGCGCCCGGCGAGGGTCTCGAAGAGCACGACGTAGCCGTTGCCGGACAGACCGACGGCGATGGCATGGGAGGTGCGCACCTTGCCCGGAGAGACGTAGGTGGCGCTGAAACTGCCGCGGCCGAGGCGGCCTTCGAGGAGTCCCTGCCACATTTCGCGGATGCCCGGTGCGCGCAGGATCATGATGTTGTCGAGGCGGTGGCCGACGGTGGCGCGGGGATCGAGGTTGAGCCACAGGGCGAAAGCGCGGTTGAGCTGACGGATGCGGCGTTCGGCGTCGAGCACGAGGCAGGGCAGCGGGCAGGCTTCGAGCACCCGCGCGAGATCGCGCGAATTGCCGGCGAGGGCGAGCTTCTCGAGCTCCCGCTGCAGCTCTTCACAGCGCATGCGGGCGTGGACGATGCAGAAGGTGCGCAGCGTCGACGCGAGATTCGCCCGTCGCTCACGGCTCGTCGCGATCTCGTTGATCAGCGCACCCAGCCGCATGCGGCGTGCATCCGCGACCTCTCTGAGATAGTCCCAGAACTCCTGCTCGAGCTTGATCGAGGTGCGGACCTCGCCGATGCGCATGGTCTTCCGGATCATGGCCGCACCTCCGCGTCGGGACTGCAACAGCGACACACCATGAGGTTCCTCAATACCAGTTCGCCGTTGAGGTCCGTTTGTGGGGCCTATAGGTTGCGATTCGGTAAATGACTGGTAACCAAGCCGTTAACAGCCGCTCCCGCGCGTGGGAGCCGGAGGGATATGCGATGACCGCGAGCACCGTCGACAGCACCCCCACGAGCGCAATGCCGCAGCCCCGGCTTGCCGAGGCGAATCCGGTCCCGGGCGGCAGCAGCGCGCCCCGGAGTACGCCCGAGGAAGGCGGGGTTCGCATGCCCGAAGCCGCGGCAGGTGTCGGCCCCGAGCCGGCACCGGCACCCGAAGCGGCACCGCCTGCCGAAACGGCCGAACAAAGGCAGGCGCCGCCGCAGCCTCTGCTGCCGCAAGTGCCGCAGCCGGGTGCGACGGTCGTACTCGAGGTCGCGCCGGGTCAGGAGGTGATTCTCGCCGATCCGCGATTCCACCCGAACGTGGCCAATTACCTCGTCGACGGGGAGGATCTCGTCGTCGTCCTGCAGAGCGGCGGGGTGCTGCGGCTCGAGGGCTTCTTCGCGCACGGAGAGCTGCCGCCGCAGCTCTCGGTCGCAGGCGGTCCCGCAGTGGACGCGACCACGCTGCTCGCCGGTGTGAGTGCGGGCGAAGAGGTGCAGCCTGCGGCCGGACCCGCGCCTGCGGCCGGTCCGGCGCACGGTGGCGGTGCGGGGTTCGCGGCCTTCGACGCCGGCAGCATCGGCGGCGGTCTCGAGGACACGGGCCCGCAGCCCCCGACCGAGATCGGATTCGGCGCTCCCGAATTTGGTGGTCTGCCGCTCGGTATCGGCCCCGGCAGCGCCCCCACGGTGGACGTCACGGGCGATCTTCTGGCCTTCGTGAGCGAGCGCAGCCACGGCTACATGCCCCATTCCTCCCATCCCATGCCGCATCTTGCAGAGGAAAGCCCGCTTCCCGATGACCGCGGTCTGGGGGTCGACCCGCTCAACATGATGGTGGACGACAGGCCACGCGAGATCGTCGTCCGCTTCATGGAAGAAGGGGCGGGCTTCAGGAACTCGCTCGGTGCCTTCACGGTGGCACCCGACGGCACCATCGAGAACGTGCGCATCGGCTTTCCCGATGTGAACGGCAGCGTGTTCGATCCCGCCCGCCCGGACATTCACGACGGCAGCGGGCCTCTGGTCGAGGGGGAGAGCGAATTCTCGCTCGGCGTGCTCGATCCCGGGACCCCCTTCGGCCTCTTCCTGCTCACCAAGGGCGCGACCAAGAACCCCACCATCGCCGACATGATGGATTCGGGGCATTTCGAGCTGCGTGATCGCAGAACCGGCGATCCCCTCAACATTCATGATCCGGACGCGAAGCCGCAGCTCGTCCACGTGGCCGAGGACGGCACCGAGACGGTGCTGCGCGGCAAGCTCCTGTTCACCCTCGATCCGACACCGGGAAGCCGGGGCGACAATCCCTGGAATCCCGGCGACGAGACGCATGTCGTGTCGGGCTGGGTGAGCGGCCGCGGCACCTACCAGATCGGCTTCGAAGATCTCCCTCTCGACACCGGCGATCGCGACTTCAACGATGTGGTCGTCGAGATCCATTACGGCGCGGCGCCCGAGCGCGATGTCGTCTTCACCGGAGGTCCTGCGGGCGGACGGTTCGACGTCTCGCTCGCCGACGCGGACAGCAGCGAGCTCATCGCGGCGACGGTGACGATCACCGATGGCCTCCAGCCCGGTGATCATCTCGTGTTCGCCACCGATCTCGACACCGACAGCAACGGCATCATCGACGGCACGAACATCGCCTATGCCTTCGAGGCGGGCGGCACGCGCCTCGAGCTCTCGGGCACGGACAGCGTCGCGAACTACGAGAGCGTGCTCGATGCGGTGAGCTTCCGCACCGGCCTCGATCCCGCAGAACCCGTTCACCCGGGAACGCGCACGGTCACTTTCGAGGTGCAGGATGCGGAAGGCAATGTGTCGACGCCCGCAAGCGCCACGGTGACCATCGAGGACCGGATGCTCCTCGGCGGGCGCGGCGACGACCTGCTGTCGGGGAGCCCGGCAGACGAAGTCCTCGTCGGACGTGAGGGGGATGACCGCCTGATCGGCCGCGGCGGCGACGACGTCCTCGACGGCGGTGCGGGCGACGACCGCCTGCTCGGCAAGACCGGCGACGACATCCTCATCGGCGGGCCCGGCGTGGACCGTCTCACCGGCGGACCCGGCGCCGACCGCTTCGTCATCACCGCTCTCGGCGACGGACGCGACTTCGTACGGGACTTCAATCTCGCTGAAGGCGACGTGCTCGATCTCTCCGCCTTCTTCGAGGGCACGGGCTTTCCGGGCACGACCGCACCCGACGTCGGCGACTGGCTCAGCGTCCAGCGTACCGATCTCGACGGCGACGGCTTCGCCGACGATCTGCGCGTCTGGGCGGATCCCGACGGCCCCGCCGGCCCCCATGTCGACCAGCCGGTCTTCGACCTCATCGATCCCGCGGGCATCCCGCCGGGGCCGGTCTCGGTGGACGATCTCGTGACCACCGACCCGGCGGTGGTCTGAGGGCGAAGGGCCCGTTCTCCTCCTCGCCGCAGGGGCCGGCCGATGCCGGCCCCTCGCCTTTGTTGGCGGGCATGCTGGGGCGGTGCTATGCTTGCGCGACGGGTGAGCGGCGTCCGCACGGAGATCCGCCATGGCCGAGCGCGCGCAGGCTCCGGTTCGCGAGCTCCCAGTC
>JALSRW010000194.1 GCA_026984595.1 Alphaproteobacteria bacterium | reverse complement strand
GTCGTCGCTGCCGCCGCCACCTCGCGTTCGGCGGGGATGCTCCGCATGATGTCGCGCCAGATGCGGGCCGGCAAGCCGCCACCGGTGAGCCCCTTCACCGGTCGATCATCGTCGCGCCCCACCCAGACGGCGATCAGATGCCGGCCGGAGAACCCGACGAACCAGCCGTCGCGCCCGTTCTGGGTGGTGCCGGTCTTGCCGAACACGATGCGATCCTCGAGGCGCGCCTTCCTCCCCGTCCCGTCATCCACCGCCGCCCGCAGGAGGCTCCGCATGGAGGCCGCCACTTGCGGCGACAGGACGCGGATCTCGGTCGGCACATGGCGGTAGAGCACGCCGCCATCGGTATCCGCCACCCGCGAGACGGCGAAGGGCGGCCGGCGGATCCCGCCGGTGAGGAAGGGCAGATAGGCCGAAGCCAGCTCGAAGGGGCTGAGTTCGGAAGTCCCCAGCGCCAGCGAGGGAACCGCTCGCAGTTCGCTGGTGATGCCCATCCGGCGGGCCAGTCTCGCCACCTTCTCGGGGCCGATCTCGTAAGCGAGGCGCACCGCCACGCTGTTCACGGAACGGGCGAAGGCCCGCTCCAGGGTGATGCGGCCATAGTAGCGCCCGCTGGCATTGCGCGGCCGCCAGTCGCCGATGGCGAAGGGGCGGTCGTCGATCACGCTCTGCGGGCCGTAGCCGCGGGCGAAGGCGGCGGCATAAACGAAGGGCTTGAAGGCCGAGCCGGGTTGCCGGCGGCTGGCGACGGCCCGGTTGAATCGACTCGCGCGATAGCTGCGGCCGCCCGAGAGCGCCCGCACCGCACCCGTCGCATCGAGCACCACCACCGCCGCCTGCAGTCGGGGCCGCTTCGCGAGATGGCGGGCGATGGACCGGTCCACGGCGCGCTGCAGTTTCGCATCGAGCGTGGTGCGGATCACCAGATCCCCCTCCGGCTTGCCCAGGAACCGGGTCAGCCGCTCCAACACCCAATCGGTGAAATATGCGGCGAAGCTGCCGCCCTCGGGTGCCAGCCCGGCCGGGTCGTTGCGTGCCCGCTCGGCGGCCGCCGCGTCGATGTAGCCGGCATCCACCATCAGCCCCAGAACGGTGGCGGCGCGGGCGCGGGCCCGGGCCAGGTCCCGGGTCGGCGCGTAGCGCGAGGGGGCCTTGAGGAGCCCGGCCAGCATCGCCGCTTCGGCAAGGTCGAGCTCCCGCGCGGGCTTGTCGAAATAGGTGCGCGAGGCGGCCTCCACGCCCCAGGCGCCGGCACCGAAATAGACCCGGTTGAGATAGAGCTCGAGGATCTGGTCTTTGGACAGACGTGCTTCCAGCCACAGCGCCAGGAACAGTTCGCGGATCTTGCGCAGGATGCTGCGCTCGGGGGTCAGATAGAGATTCTTGGCGAGCTGCTGGGTGATGGTGCTGCCGCCTGCGACATAGGAGCCCGAGAGCAGATTGCGCAGCAGCGCCCGGGCCGTGCCCGGAATATCGAGGCCGAAATGGTGGTAGAAGCGCCGATCCTCGGTGGCCAGCACCGCCTTCACCAGCCAGGGCGAGATCTCGCCCAGGCGCACATAGGGCGCGCCGGAAACGCCGCGTTCGGCGAGGATCCCGCCGTCGGCGGTGAGCAGGGTCACCCGTGCCTGTCGGCTGCTGGCGATCAGCTCGTCGGTGTCCGGCAGCTCCGGCACGAACAGATAGAAGCCGGCCGCCCACAGCAGGAGAAGGCCCGTGAGAATGCCGGGAATGGCGGCGAGCAGGCGCAGCAGCAGCCGGCGTCGCGGTTTCGCTCCGGTCGCCTTGCGTTTGCGCCCCTTGCCCGCTCCGGCACGGCGCGTCGCCGGCCGGCCCGTGCCGCCGGCGGGCTTTGTTTTCCGCCTCGACATGCCTAGCTTAGCGCCACCGGGCACGACCATTCGCGAGGGACGTCATGACGGAGTCGCTGCTCCTGCCCGACCCCGAGGATCCGCGGCTGACACGGCGGGTCGTGGGGGTCGATCAGGCGGGAGAACGGGTCGAGGCATCCATCGTCCATGAACGGCCGCTCACGCTGTTTTTGAACGATCAGGAGATCGTCACCATGATGACGATCGGAGATTACCCCGAATATCTCGCCATCGGCTACCTTCTCAACCAGAACATGCTGCGCGCCGACGATGTCGTCACCGCCGTCGAATATGACGAGGAGCTGGAGGTGGTCGTCGTGCGCACCGAGCGCGAGACCGATTACGAAGAGAAGCTGCGCCGCAGGATCCAGACCTCGGGCTGCGCCCAGGGCACCGTGTTCGGCGATCTGATGGAGCGTTTCGAGGAGGTGGAGCTGCCGCGGGACGCGGTGCTGCGCACCTCCTGGCTCTATGCGCTGCTCAAGCGGATCAACACCTGTCCCTCGCTCTATCTCAAGGCGGGCGCCATCCATGGCTGCGCGCTCTGCGAGCGGGACCGGGTGCTGGTGTACATGGAGGATGTCGGCCGCCACAATGCGGTCGACAAGATCGCCGGCTACATGTTCCGCCACGGCATCGGCGCCGGCGACAAGATCTTCTACACGACCGGCAGGCTGACCTCCGAGATGATCATCAAGACGGTGCAGATGGGCATTCCCATTCTGGTCTCGCGCTCGGGCTTCACCGCCTGGGGGGTCGATCTCGCCCGCCAGGCCGGACTCACCCTGGTGGGACGAGCACGCGGACGCCGCTTCCTGGTGCTTTCCGGTGAACAGCGGATCGTCTTCGATGCCGATCTCTCGGCGGCTCCGGTCGAGGATCCGCGGCTGATGCGCAAGGCGGCCCTTCCGGAAGAGGGGAGTTGAGATGGGTAGCTCCGGAGGATGCGGCAATGTGGTCGGCGTCCTGCTGGCGGGTGGTCGTGCCCGGCGCATGGGCGGCGGCGACAAATGCCTGCTGCCCCTCGGTGGGCGGCCGCTTCTGGAGCATGTGATCGCCCGTGCCCGGCCGCAGGTCGCCACCCTGGTTCTCAACGCCAACGGCGATCCGGAGCGTTTCGCGGCCTTCGGCCTGCCGGTGGTGGCCGATACCATCGAAGGCTTCGCCGGGCCGCTGGCCGGGGTGTTGGCCGGGTTCGACTGGGCATTGGCCGAGGTTCCGGACGCCCGGTGGCTCGCCACCTTCGCCACCGACACCCCGTTCTTTCCGCAGGATCTGGTGGGCCGCCTGTGCGAAGCGGTAGCGGGCGGCCGTGCCGATCTCGCCTGTGCCCGCTCGTCCGGGCGCGCCCATCCCGTGTTCGGTCTGTGGCCGGTCTCCTTGCGCGACGATCTGGAGCGGGCCATGCGGGAAGAGGGGCTGCGCAAGATCGATCGGTTCACCGCCCGCTACCGCCTGGCCACCGTCGACTGGCCGGTCGAGGAAGTGGATCCTTTCTTCAACGTCAACCGGGCCGAGGATCTCCGAGCGGCGGAGGCCCGTCTGCGCGAGCCCGGCTGACTGGG
>JALSRW010000193.1 GCA_026984595.1 Alphaproteobacteria bacterium | reverse complement strand
GGCGGTGGCCGGAGTTCCGTCGGGATATTCCACGAGATCGTCCGACAGCGGCGGCGGCATGGCGATCCAGCCGCCGGGGAAGTAGCGGTTGTAGAAGGCGCCGGGCAGCCCTTGCTCGCCCTCGGGCGGCTCGCCGTAGCCGGTCAGCAGGGCATAGATGTAGTCGGCGCCCTGTTCGCGGGCCTTGACGATCAGCGAGAGATCGGGGGGAAGGGCGCCGCCGTTGGCGGCCCGTGCCGCCTGCGGGTTGGGGAAGGGCGGCGGAAAGGCGTCGAACGGTTTGGCCGGCCGCTCGTACATCTCGCCATCGTCGTTGGGACCGTCGATCACCGTGTACTCGCTGGCCAGGGCCTTGATGGTCTCCTCGTCGAGCCCGATCCCGGCAAGATCACGGAAGCGCAGATACTTCACCGAATGGCAGTTCGAGCAGACTTCCTTGAACACCTGGAAGCCACGCTGCAGGGCGGCCCGGTCGAAGCTGCCGAAGATCCCGTCCTGCGGCCAGTCCCGCTTCTCGGGATGGGCACCTTCGGCGGCCGCGGCGAGGCCGGCCGAACCGGCGAGAAAGAGGCCCGCGAGGGAGGCGATCATGAGCTTACGCATCGCTTCTCTCCCTCATTTCGCCGGCTGCGGCCGGGTGCCCGCGAGGGCCGGCTCGCTGAGGCTCCTCGGCAGGGGCAGCGGTCGTTCGATCTTGCCGAGGAGCGGCATGAGCACCAAGAAGTGCAGGAAGTAGTAGAGCGTGCCGAGCTGTGCCGCCACCAGGTACCATCCCTCCGGCGGGTTGGCACCGGCCCATCCCAGCACCAGCACATCGATCACCAGCAGCCAGAACACCCATTTGTAGATGGGTCGGAAGCGCGCACTGCGGACCTTGGAGGTGTCCAGCCAGGGCACCACCAGCAGCATCACGATCGCCCCGAACATGGCGATCACGCCGCCCAGCTTGGCCGGTATGATCCAAAGGAAGTCGAAGTTGATGGCCCGCAGAATGGCGTAGAAGGGCAGGAAGTACCATTCCGGCACGATGTGGGTGGGCGTCTGCAACGGATTGGCGGGGATGAAGTTGGTCGGCGAGATGAAGGCGGTCGGCCGGTAGAAGACGAAATAGCCATACAGCAGAAGGAACACGCAGAGGCCGAACACGTCCTTGACGGTATAATAGGGGTGGAAGGGGATCTTGTCCTTCTTGGACAGATCGATCCCCAGCGGGTTGTTCGAGCCGAACTGGTGGAGCGCGATCAAGTGCAGGAAGACGACCGCGAAGATCACGAAGGGCAGCAGATAATGCAGCGAGAAGAAGCGCTGCAGCGTCGGGTTGGCCACCGTGAAGCCGCCCCAGAGCCAGGTCACCAGCGTTTCACCGACCAGGGGGATCGCCGAGAACAGGTTGGTGATCACCGTCGCCGCCCAGTAGCTCATGTTCCCCCAGGGCAGGACATAGCCCATGAAGGCGGTGGCCATCATCAGCACCAGAATGACGACACCGAGGATCCACAGCAGTTCGCGCGGCTTCTTGTAGGATCCGTAGTAGAGACCACGGAAGATGTGGACATAGACCAGGAAGAAGAACATCGAGGCGCCGTTGGCGTGCAGGTAGCGCAGCAGCCAGCCCCAGTTCACGTCCCGCATGATGTAGCCTTCGACCGAATCGAAGGCGAGGTCGGCGTGCGGCGTGTAATGCATCACGAGGATGATGCCGGTGACGATCTGTACCACCAGCATGATGCCGGCCAGCGAGCCGAAGTTCCACCAGTAGTTCAGGTTCTTCGGAGCCGGATAGACGACGAGCTCGTTGTACCCCCAGGTGAGCACCGGCAGGCGCTCGTCGATCCACCGCAACACCCCGCTCTTGAAAGGCGGGCTCTGCATTTCCGTGCTCATGCGCCGATCCCGTTTGCTGCGCGCGTTGTCCGATTGGGAGAGGGTCGTCCGGTCAGCCGATCCTGACCAGCGTGTCGCTCACGAACTGGTAGGGCGGCAGGTCGAGATTCCGCGGTGCCGGCCCCTTGCGGATGCGGCCGGCGGTATCGTAATGGGAGCCATGGCAGGGACAGAACCACCCACCCCATTGGCCACGCGGTTCCCCCGACCTCTGGCCGAGGGGCACGCAGCCGAGATGGGTGCAGATGCCGATCACGATCAGCCATTCGGCCTTCTGCACCCGCGCCTCGTCGGGTTCCGGATCACGGAGTTCGTCGAGATCCACCGAACGCGCCATCTGGATTTCTTCTTCGGTCCGGTGATCGATGAACACCGGCTTGCCCCGCCACAGCACGGTGATCCGCTGGCCGGTCTCGATCGGCTCGAGATCGACCTCGGTGCTGGCCACCGCGAGTACCGCGGCGGAAGGGTTGAGACTGTCGATCAGGGGCCAGATCGCCGCCAGCGTGCCGACCCCGAAGGTCGACCAGGCGACGAGTTCCAGGAAATCACGCCTGTTACCGCCAGCAGCTCCATCCTGCCGGACCGCACTGTCGGCCATGGATGCCAATCCCTTCTGCAGAAAAGCGCGGCAAAACCGGCGCGGACTTTATGGAGCACCCCATGGCGGGGCAAGAGACCTTTGGTCGCATAATTCCGGGGCGTGGCATTGCTGCCACGGTTGCCGCCCCTGGGCGCGGGGAGATCGACCCGCAGCGATGAGGGATGTGCGCATCGCCCTGTTCCGGCCGGAGATCGCCGCCAATTTCGGTGCCATGCTGCGTTTGGGGGCCTGCCTCGGGGTCGACATCGAGATCGTCGAACCCTGTGGCTTTCCGCTGGACCACCGCCGCATCCGTCGCAGCGGGATGGACTATGTGGCGCATGTGGACTACCGGCGACATGCCGACTGGAACGCGTTCCGGGGCTGGCTGGACGGCGAAGGGCGACGTCTCGTGCTGCTCAGCCGGCACGCATCCGTGGCATATCATCGCCTCTCCTATCGGCCCGGAGACGTGCTGCTGCTCGGTCGGGAAAGCGCCGGCGTGCCGGAGATGGTCCGCGAACGGGCCGATCTCGCGGTGCGCATACCGATGCGCCGTCCGGTGCGCTCCCTCAATCTGGTGACGGCGGCAGCGATCGTGGTGGGCGAAGCGTTGCGACAACTGGGAGCGTTCGACGATGAAGGCGGATGACACCGCGGAGCGATGCAAGGAGCGGGCGCGGATCTGGTTCGAGAGCCTGCGCGACCGGCTCTGTGCCGCTTTCGAGGCGCTGGAGGCGGCCTTCTCCGGTCAGGATGCGGCGCGGATGGCGCCCGGACGGTTCCTGCGCAGAGCCTGGGAGCGGCCGGGCGGCGGCGGCGGGGTGATGGCCCTGATGCACGGCCGTGTCTTCGAGAAGATCGGGGTCAACGTCTCCACCGTCTGGGGCAGCTTCTCGCCCGATTTCGCGAGCCAGATTCCCGGTGCCGAGAAGGATCCCCGCTTCTGGGCGAGCGGCATTTCCCTGGT
>JALSRW010000192.1 GCA_026984595.1 Alphaproteobacteria bacterium | reverse complement strand
CTGGATGGCCGAACGGCCGGCCGACGCGCCGCTGCCCGAGACCGCCGAGCTTCTGGAGATGATCAAGGGGCCCGACCTGCCCACCGGCGGGGTGCTGGTGGAGGACCGCGAGCGTTTCCTCGAGGCCTATGCCACCGGCCGCGGCAGCTTCCGCCTGCGCGCCCGCTGGCGGCGCGAGAATCTTTCCCACGGGCAGTACCAGATCGTGGTCGAGGAGATCCCCTACCAGGTCCAGAAGGCCCGGCTGATCGAGCGCATGGCCGATCTTCTCAACCAGAAGAAGCTGCCGCTCCTGGCCGATCTGCGCGACGAATCGGCCGAGGAGGTGCGGCTCGTCCTGGTGCCCCGCTCGCGCAGCGTCGACGACCGCGTGCTGATGGAGCAGCTTTTCCGTCTCACCGAGCTCGAGGTGCGGCTGCCGCTCAACATGAACGTGCTGGATGCGGCCGGCGTACCGCGGGTGATGGGTCTGCCCGAGGTGCTGGATGCGCATCTGCGGCACCGCATGGAGGTGCTGGTCCGTCGCTCGCGCTTTCGCCTCGGACGCATTCTCGACCGGCTCGAACTGGTCGAGGGCTATCTGCGCATCTTTCTGGACATCGACCGGGTGATCGCCATCATCCGCGAGCACGACGCGCCCAAGGCCGAGCTCGTGCGCGTCTTCGAGCTCAGCGAGCGGCAGGCCGAGGCGGTGCTCAATCTGCGGCTCCGCAATCTCCGCAAGCTGGAGGAGATGGAACTCGCGCGGGAGCGCGACCGGCTTTCGAAGGAACGCCGCGCGCTGGAGCGGCTGCTGGCCGACGAGGGTGCGCGCCGCGCCCGTCTGGCCGAGGAATACCGGGGTCTCGCCGAGCGCTTCGGCGAGGGCGAACTCGGGGCGCGGCGCACCAGCCTCGAGGAACTGCCCGAGATCGACGAGGCGGCCCTGGAGGTGCCGGTGGAAAGATCGCCGGTCACCGTCGTCTGCTCGGCCAAGGGCTGGATCCGGGCGCTCAAGGGCCATGTCCAGGATTCCGGGGAGATCCGCTACAAGGAGGGCGACCGCGAGCGCTTCCTGCTCCATGTCCAGAGCAGCGACCGGCTGCTGCTGTTCTCCTCCGACGGTCGCTGCTACACCCTCCGGGTGGACCGCCTGCCCGGCGGCCGCGGTCACGGCGAGCCGGTGAGCCTGGCCATCGATCTCGCCAAGGGCAGCGACATCGTGGCTCTCCTGCGTCACCGGCCCGGCGGCAGCCTGGTGCTGGCGACCCGTGCCGGACGCGGGTTCCTGGCCGGCGAGGACGACCTTCTGTCGCAGACCCGCACCGGCCGCCAGGTGGTGACGGTCCGGGAGGGGGACCGGCTGCAATGCGTGGTTGCGGCCGAGGGCGATCATCTTGCGGTGGTGGGTAGCAACCGCAAGCTCCTGGTGTTTCCGCTCGAGGAGCTGCCGCGGATGGGCCGCGGCCGCGGGGTCATGCTGCAGCGCTACAGGGACGGGCATCTCGGGGATGTGAAGGTGTTCCGTCTCCAGGAGGGGCTGAGCTGGCCGACCGGATCACGCACCCGCACCCTGACCGATCTCACCGGTTGGCTGGGCAAACGCGGGCAGGTCGGGCGCATGGCGCCGAGCGGTTTCCCGCGCGGCAACCGCTTCGCGTGATGATTGCATGCGGCGATTTCGATCGCCCTTTGCGCGATAGACCCTGTACGAAGCGCCTACCGGTGCGCTAAGAACGCGACGTCCCGCAGGGGAACGGAATCGTACGGGGAAAGGCATGGGTGCGTTCAAGGAACCGCACGGCGGCAGGCTGGTCGATCTCTATCTCTTCGAGCGCGAGGCGGAAGAGGAGAAGACACGCCTCACCGAATATGCCTCCTGGGATCTGACGCCCCGTCAGCTCTGCGATCTGGAGCTGCTGCTCTGCGGCGCCTTCTCCCCGCTCGAGGGTTTCATGGGGCGGGCCGACTACGAGCGGGTGGTCGAGGAGATGCGCCTCACGAGCGGCATCCTCTGGCCGATCCCGATCACCCTCGATGTCGATCGTGCGTTCGGCGAGCAGATCGAACCCGGCCAGCGGATCGCCCTGCGCGACCCGGAAGGCGTGCCGCTCGCGGTGCTCGAGGTCGCCGATCGCTTCGTCCCCGACCGCCGGCGCGAGGCGATCTCCGTCTATGGCACCGAAAGCAGGGACCATCCGGGGGTGCGCTATCTGTTCGAACAGGCGGGGCCGATCTGCCTCGGCGGCCGGCTGCTCGGGCTGGAGCCGCCGGTCCATTACGATTTCAAGCATCTCCGCGATACCCCGCAGGAGCTGCGGGGACGGTTCCGCAAGCTCGGCTGGCGCCGGGTGGTCGCCTTCCAGACCCGCAATCCCATGCATCGCGCCCATTTCGAGCTCACCTTCCGGGCCGCTCGCGAGGCCGAGGCCAACCTCCTGCTGCACCCGGTGATCGGCATGACCAAGCCGGGCGATGTCGACCATTTCACCCGGGTGCGCTGCTACGAGAAGATCCTGCGCCACTATCCCGAGCAGACCACGCTCTTGAGCCTGCTGCCGCTGGCCATGCGCATGGCCGGACCGCGCGAGGCGCTGCTGCACGGAATCGTTCGCCGCAATTATGGCTGCACCCATCTGATCGTCGGCCGCGACCACGCCGGTCCGGGCAGCGACGCCAACGGTGATCCCTTCTACGGGCCGTATGACGCGCAGGAGCTGTTCGCCGCCCACGAGGAGGAGCTGGGCATCAGCATGGTGCCCTTCCGCAACGTGGTCTATGTCCAGGATCGCGCCCAGTACGTGCCCGAGGACGAGGTGCGGCCGGGCGAGACGGCGCTCTCCCTGTCGGGTACCGAGTTCCGCCGGCGCCTCGCCGAAGGGCTGGAGATCCCCGACTGGTTCTCCTTTCCCGAGATCATCGAGGAGCTGCAGCGCACCTATCCGCCGCGCCATCGTCAGGGCTTCACGGTCTTCTTCACCGGCCTCTCCGGTTCCGGCAAATCGACCATCGCCAATGCCCTGATGGTCAAGCTGATGGAGATCGGCACCCGACCGGTGACCCTGCTCGACGGCGATCTGGTGCGCAAGCACCTCTCCAGCGAGCTCGGCTTTTCGCGCGAGCATCGCGATCTCAACATCCTGCGGATCGGCTATGTGGCGAGCGAGATCACGAAGAACCGCGGCGTCGCCATCTGCGCGCCGATCGCCCCCTATGCCGAGACCCGCAACAAGGTACGGCAGATGATCGAACCCCTGGGCGGCTTCCTCGAGGTGCATGTGGCCACGCCGCTGGAGGTCTGCGAGCAGCGCGACCGCAAGGGGCTCTATGCCAAGGCGCGGGCCGGCATCATCAAGAACTTCACCGGCATCTCCGATCCCTACGAGGCGCCGGAGAACCCCGAGGTGCGGATCGACACCGCCGAGCTCACTCCCGATCTGGCCGCCCACCGCATCCTGGTGAAG
>JALSRW010000191.1 GCA_026984595.1 Alphaproteobacteria bacterium | reverse complement strand
GATGGCATTTGATTAACCCGATCTTGACAATTGTCCGCCAATGGTACTTGCGTGACGTGGATCTGTGTGTGACGTGGCTATGGGCGGTTCGCGTGAACAATCTCGAACTCGGGCTGATCGGCAACTGCACGATCAACGCATTGGTCGACGATCAAGCCAATATCGTCTGGTCCTGCTTTCCCCGCTTCGATGGTGATCCCGTCTTCTGCAAGTTGATCGACGAGGAGGGCGAGGCCGGCTTCTTCGCGGTCGAGCTGCTCGACCAGATCCGCAGCGAGCAGGAATACGAGCGCAACACCGCGGTGCTGCGTACGCGCCTCTACGACAGCCGGGGATCCGGGGTCGAGATCATCGATTTCGCCCCCCGCTTCGAGCAGTTCGGACGCATGTTCCGCCCCACCATGCTGGTGCGCATCCTGGAGCCCATCGGCGAAGCCCCGCGCATCCGCATCCGCCTGCGGCCGCTGTTCGGACACGGTGGCAGCAAACCGCTCGTTACCCGCGGCAGCAATCACATCCGCTATGTGGACGACACCGTGTCGCTGCGGCTGACCACCGATGCGCCGCTCACCTACATCCTCGACGAGACCGCTTTCCATCTCGAATGGCCACTCGGTCTCGTGCTCGGTCCCGACGAAAGCCTGCGCGGCGGCGTGCTGGAAACCGCACGCGAGTTTCACGAGTTGACGCGGACCTACTGGCAGGCGCTGAGCCGCCGTCTGCACGTGCCTTTCGACTGGCAGGAAGCGGTCATCCGCTCGGCCATCACCCTCAAGCTCTGCAGCTTCGAGGAAACCGGAGCGATCATCGCCGCACCCACCACCTCGATCCCGGAGAGTGACGGCAGCGGACGCAACTGGGATTATCGCTACTGCTGGCTGCGCGATGCCTTTTTCGTCGTCCGCACCCTCAACCGTCTCGGTTACGTAGAGACGATGGAGGACTATCTGGTCTATCTCACCAACATCATCTCCGACAGTCCGGACGGCTATCTGCAGCCGGTCTACGGTATCGGTCTGGAAAAGCGTCTGACCGAGCGTACCGTGGAAACATTGTCGGGATATCGCGGCAACCGGCCGGTACGGATCGGCAACCAGGCCTACGAGCACGACCAGCACGACGGCTACGGGTCCGTGGTGCTGGCCGTCACCCAGGCCTTCTTCGACACCCGCCTGCGCCGTCCGGCCGGAAGACGGATGTTCAACATCCTCGAACGGCTCGGCGAGAAGGCCTGGGAATATCACAACGTCCCCGATGCCGGGCTCTGGGAGTTCCGCACCCGGGCGCGCGTCCACACCCATTCGAGCGTGATGTGCTGGGCGGCCTGCGACCGCCTCGCCCGCATCGCTTCCTCCCTGGGGCTCGAACAGCGCCGCCGCTTCTGGAAGCAGCGCGCCGGCGTGATCCGTCGCACTATCCTGGAGCATGCCTGGAATCCGGAAAAGGAGAGTTTCGTCGTCTCCTTCGGCGGCGAGGAAATCGATGCGAGCCTGCTGCTGCTCGCCGAGGTGGGCTTCGTCGGCGCCACCGATCCGCGGTTTCTGGGCACCGTCCGAGCGGTCGAGCGGGAGCTCAAACAGGGCCCCTTCATTCGCCGCTATGCGCAGGAAGACGATTTCGGCCTCCCCGACCACGCCTTTCTGATATGCTCCTTTTGGTATATCGAGGCATTGCACGGTTGTGGTCGCAGCGAGGAGGCGCGCGAGCTGTTCGAAGAGCTGCTGGCCTGTCGCAACCGTCTCGGCCTGCTGTCGGAGCATATCGACACCGGCAATCTTGAGCTCTGGGGAAATTTCCCGCAGACCTACTCCCATGTCGGGTTGATAAGCTGCGCCATGCGCCTCAGTCGTGAATGGGACGCCATCGTCTGAACGGCGTCACGGGTTTTCGGGGAGGTGAGGCTGAAACGTCTGGTCGTGGTATCCAACCGTGTCACGCCGCTGAGTGGCCGCAAGGCGGCCTCGGCCGGCGGTCTGGCGGTGGGTCTCCTGTCGGCGCTGCGGGAGAGCGGCGGCATCTGGTTCGGCTGGAGCGGCGAGCTGCACCGGCACGCTTCCCACGAGCCCAAGCTGTTCCGCTCCGGACGCATCACCTACGCCCTGATTGACCTCACCGAGGAGGAATTCGAAGGCTACTATGCGGGGCTCGCCAACCGCACGCTGTGGCCCCTGTTCCACTACCGCCTCGACCTCGCGGTCTACGATCACGAATGGTACGCGGTCTACCGGCGGGTCAATCAGCGCTTCGCCGAGGCCCTGTTCCCGCTGCTCCGGGAGGGGGATCTGGTCTGGGTCCACGACTACCATCTGATCCCCATCGCCAGCGAGTTGCGGCGCCTCGGCGCCAAGGTGCGGCTGGGCTTCTTCCTGCACATCCCGTTCCCGGCGCCGGAGGTCTATCTGACCCTGCCCTGGCATCGTCAGCTCGTGGTCGAT
The DNA here is from genome assembly GCA_026984595.1 of Alphaproteobacteria bacterium. Classification (GTDB taxonomy): domain Bacteria; phylum Pseudomonadota; class Alphaproteobacteria; order Geminicoccales; family Geminicoccaceae; genus JALSRW01. The sequence continues at coordinate 1,014 of JALSRW010000191.1, read as the reverse complement.
CTCTGCGCCTATGATCTGGTCGGCTTCCAGACGGCCACCGATCTGCGTCAGTTCCGGGCCTACATCGAGCTCGAGCTGGGCGGCCGTACCGACAACAAAGGGCGGGTGCGGGTGCTCGGACGGCGCCTGCGGGCCATCGCCGTCCCGATCGGCATCGAACCCGAGGATGTGGCGCAGATGGCGGTCTCCGGCGATGCCCGACGGCAGGCCCAACGGGTGGCCGCTACCCTGTCCGGCCGACATCTGGTGATCGGCGTCGACCGCCTCGACTACACCAAGGGCATTCCCGAACGTCTCAGGGCCTTCGAGCTGCTGTTGCGCGACTATCCCGCCCATCGCCAGCGGGTGACCTTCATGCAGATTTCGGCGCCGAGCCGCGAGGATGTTCCCGAGTACATGGAGCTGCGGCAGAGCGTCGAGCTCCTCTCCGGCCACATCAACGGGGTCTACAGCGAGGCCGACTGGATACCGTTGCGGTACATCAACCGCGGTTTCACCCGACGGGCGCTGACCGGCTTCTTCCGGCTCGGCCGGATCGGTCTGGTGACGCCGCTGCGCGACGGCATGAACCTGGTGGCGCTCGAATATGTGGCGGCGCAGGATGCCGAGGATCCGGGCGTTCTGCTGCTGTCCCGCTTCGCCGGCTGCGCCGCCTACATGGACGGGGCCCTGATCGTCAATCCCTACGACATTCACCAGGTGGCCGAGACCCTGCATACCGGACTGACCATGAGCCTCGAGGAACGGGTGGAGCGCTGGCAGCGGATGATGGCGGCGGTGCGCGAGCACGATGTGCGCCGCTGGAAGCAGAGCTTCCTCGATTGTCTGGAGCAGGCCGGCAGCAGAGGTTGAACCGGTAGGCCCCGCTTCCGGTGAGCGCCATGTCGCACCGTGGCCGGGGTGCGCTCGCGGCCGCGGCGGCATAGTGTTCGCGAAGGAGACGACCTGCCGCTCAGGGCAGGCTGGGCACAGCCGGGGAGAAGGCGATGTATCGGTTGCCGCTGTTGGCGATCC
>JALSRW010000190.1 GCA_026984595.1 Alphaproteobacteria bacterium | reverse complement strand
CATGGGGGAGGCCGAGGACGGCGTGGGTGCCGAGGGCAAGCTCGCGAGGGAGCAGCTTCTCACCGACCCCGACCAGGCGGTGGAGTTCGTCCGCGAGACCAAGGTGGACGCGCTCGCGGTCGCCATCGGCACGAGCCACGGCGCCTACAAGTTCACCCGCAAGCCCACCGGCGACATCCTCGCCATGGATGTCGTCAAGGCGATCCACGAGCGGCTGCCGACGCTGCACATGGTGATGCACGGGGCAAGCTCGGTGCCGCAGGAGTTGCAGGACATCTTCAACGAATTCGGCGGCGAGATGCCGCAGACCTGGGGCGTACCGCTCGAGGAGATCGTGGAAGGCATCCGGCACGGTGTCCGCAAGGTCAACATCGACACCGACTGCCGCCTCGCCATGGCGGGACAGATCCGCAGGGTGGCCATGGAAAAGAAGGGCGAGTTCGACCCCAGGAACTTCATGAAGCCGGCCATGGCCGCACTCGAAAGGCTGTGTGCCGAGCGCTACGAGATGTTTGGTGCTGCCGGCATGGCCTCGAAGATCAAGCCGATCCCGCTTGCCGAGATGGCGAAGCGCTACGCTTCGGGCGAGCTCGATCCGGTGATCGGACGGACCGCCCAGGCAGCCGAGTGAATCCCAGCAGGAGAGAGGCCATGAACGAGGTGAAGGTCAGGAGCGAGAAGGAACGCTACAAGCCGGGCGTCATTCCCTACAAGGAGATGGGATACTGGCGGCCGGAGTATGAGCCCAAGGACACCGATCTCATCGCCTGCTTCCGCATCACCCCGCAGGACGGCGTGGATCCGGAGGAGGCGGCGGCCGCGGTCGCCGGTGAGAGCTCCACGGCAACCTGGACGGTGGTGTGGACCGACCGGCTCACCGACTATGACCGCTATCGCGGCAAATGCTATCATATCGAGCCGGTGCCGGGCAAGGAAAATCAGTACTTCGCCTACATCGCCTACGACATTGACCTGTTCGAGCCCGGGTCGGTGGTCAACTGCGCCGCCTCGATCATCGGCAACGTGTTCGGTTTTAAGCCGCTGAAGGCCCTGCGCCTGGAGGACATCCGCTTTTCCGAGGCGTATGTGCGGACCTTCGACGGGCCACCCACCGGCATCGTCGTCGAGCGCGAACGGCTCGACAAGTTCGGTCGTCCTCTGCTCGGCGCCACGGTGAAGCCGAAGCTCGGCCTCTCGGCACGCAACTACGGCCGCGTCGTCTACGAGGCGCTCAAGGGCGGTCTCGACTTCACCAAGGATGACGAGAACATCAACAGCCAGACGTTCATGCACTGGCGTGATCGCTGGCTCTACGTGATGGAGGCGGTCAACAGGGCCCAGGCGATGACCGGCGAGGTCAAGGGCCACTATCTCAACGTCACCGCCGCCACCATGGAGGAGATGTACGAGCGGGCCGAGTTCGCCAAGGAACTGGGATCGGTCATCATCATGATCGACCTGGTGATCGGCTGGACCGCCATCCAGTCGATGGGCAAATGGTGCCGCAACAACGACATGATCCTCCACCTTCACCGCGCCGGTCACTCCACCTACACGCGCCAGAAGGATCACGGCGTGAGCTTCCGCGTGATCGCGAAATGGGCGCGGCTTGCGGGGGTCGATCACATCCATGCCGGCACCGTCGTCGGCAAGCTCGAGGGTGACCCCTACACGGTGCGCGGGTTCTACGACGTGCTGCGCGAGGACTTCGTGCCCAAGAACCTCCAGCACGGCATCTTCTTCGATCAGCCCTGGGGCAGCCTGCGCAAGGTCATGCCGGTGGCCTCGGGCGGCATCCACGCCGGTCAGATGCACCAGCTGCTCCACTATCTCGGCGAGGATGTGGTGCTCCAGTTCGGCGGTGGCACCATCGGCCATCCCATGGGCATCGCCGCGGGGGCCACGGCGAACCGGGTCGCGCTCGAGGCGATGATCAAGGCGCGCAACGAGGGCAAGGACATCATGAAGGAGGGTCCCGAGATCCTGGAAAAGGCGGCCAAGCACTGCCTGCCGCTGCGCCAGGCGCTGGAGACCTGGAAGGACGTCACCTTCGAATATGCCTCGACCGACACGCCGGACTTCGTGCCGACGGCGACCCCGGTCTGAGGTGAGGAGAACAGACCATGCGCATCACCCAGGGCACCTTCTCCTTCCTGCCGGATCTCACCGACGAGGAGATCACGGCCCAGATCCGCTACTGCATGGAAAAGGGCTGGGCCATGAACATCGAGTTCACGGACGACATCCATCCCCGCAACACCTACTGGGAGATGTGGGGACTGCCGATGTTCGACGTCGATGACGCGGCGACCGTGATGTACGAGCTCAACGAGTGTCGGAAGGCCTATCCGAACTGCTACATCCGCCTGTCGGCCTACGACAACAGCAAGGGATGGGAGTCGCTGCGGCTGTCGTTCATCGTCCAGCGTCCCACCGATGAGGATCCGGGCATCCGGCTGGAGCGTACGGAGGGATGGAGCCGCACGCAGCGCTACAAGCTCTATCCCTACGCCACCGACAAGCCGGAGGGCGAGCGTTACCGTTGATGGGAACGGGGCCATCCGGTCCGCCTGAGAGGGCCGGATGGCCTACGGCCAGCGGAGACATGCGGTCATGAGCGAGCCGGAACGGCAGTCGAGCGGGAGCGAGGCCGCAGCGGCGGTGGATCTGCGGCGCCTCTGGCAGGAATCGGGGGTGGCCGAGGTTCTGGATCAGCTCGACCGCGAGCTCGTGGGGCTCGTGCCGGTCAAGCAGCGGATCCGCGAGATCGCTTCGCTGCTCGTGGTCGACCGGCTGCGGCGCGAGCACGGCCTCGAGGCGGAACCGCCCACCCTGCACATGTCCTTTACCGGCAATCCGGGAACCGGCAAGACCACGGTCGCGGTGCGCATGGCCGATATCCTCCACCGTCTCGGCTACATCCGCACCAACAAGCTCGTCTCGGTGACCCGCGATGACCTCGTCGGCCAGTACATCGGCCATACCGCGCCGAAGACCAAGGAGGTCCTCAAGCGGGCCATGGGTGGGGTGCTGTTCATCGACGAGGCCTATTACCTCTACCGGCCCGAGAACGAGCGTGACTACGGCCAGGAAGCGATCGAGATTCTTCTGCAGGTGATGGAGAATCAGCGCGACGACCTGGTGGTGATCGTGGCCGGGTACAAGGATCGGATGGACCGCTTTTTCCAGGCCAATCCGGGCTTCCGTTCGCGGATCGGGCATCATCTCGAATTCCCGGATTACAGTCTCGACGAGCTGATGGCCATCGCCGAGCTGATGCTGGCGAAGCAGAACTACCGTTTCAGCGACGAGGCACGGGAAGCGTTCCGGGAATATCTCGAAATCCGCATGACCCAGCCCCAGTTCGCGAACGCCCGTTCGGTACGCAACGCCCTCGATCGTGCACGGCTGCGCCAGGCCGTGCGTCTGGTGGAACAGGGGGCGCGCGAG
>JALSRW010000189.1 GCA_026984595.1 Alphaproteobacteria bacterium | reverse complement strand
TGCTGCTGCGCGCTCGCGCCGCCGGCGACGAACAGGCCCAGAGCCGCCGTCGACAGGAATACGGTCGCGAGCCACGAGATGCGACGCGTCTGCATGGTTCACTCCTTGTCGTCACTCTTCCCGGTCGCGCGCAGTACACACCGGGCCTGCCATCCGCACCTTGACCGACATCAAGGAAAATGCCTGTACGGGGCTGCGTTTTCGGAGTGCATGGTCGCAGCCGCAGGCGCGGTTCGCGGCACTGGACGGGAGCCGGGATGAAGCTGCTTGGGAAAGGAGCGATCCGCTCCATCGGCGGATGGGTCGCGCTGCTGCTGATGGTCTGGGGGAACCTCGCCGCCCCGGCCGCCTCGCAGCCGGCGGATTCGGCCTGGCTGACGCTGATGCCCGGGGCCACCGAACTCGGCCCGCTCGAGGGGGATCCTCCCGCGGCCCCCGCCTATCGCGACGGGGAGCTCCTCGGCTACGTCTTTTCGACCCGTCAGGTGGTGGATTCCACGGGCTTTTCCGGTAAGCCCCTGGATGTTCTGGTGGGCATCGATCTGGAGGGAAGGATCACCGGTGCCCGGGTGCGCGAGCAGCACGAGCCGATCCTGATCATCGGCGTCCGTCCCGAGGACATCGACGCGTTCGTCGCCCGCTATGTCGGCCACCGCATCGACCGGCCGATCACGGTCACCCGCGGGGCGGCCGGGGAGGGGCAGATCGACGCCATCTCCGGGGCCACCGTGTCCTCGCTGGTGATCAACAACGCGATCCTGACCGCCGCCCGGGCCGTCGCCGCCTCGCGCGGTCTCCTCGCTGCCGGCAGGCTCGACATCGCCACCTTCGAGCCGCTCGGTTTCTCCGCCCTCCTCGAGGACGGCTCCCTGGTCCGGCGAACCTGGACCGTCGGCGAGGTCGAAGCGCTGCTGGAGCCCCGGGGCGCCTCCCTGTTCCCTCCGGGCGAACCCGAGGATCTGTTCCTCGATCTGGTGGTCGGGCTGGCCACGCCTGCGCGCATCGGTCGCAACCTTCTGGGGGACAAGCTCTACGAAAAGGCCATGGCCGGGCTGCGGCTCGGCGATGCGCTGCTGTTCGTCGCCGGGCGCGGCCGCTGGTCCTTCAAGGGCACCGAATGGCGGCGCTCGGGAACCTTCGACCGGCTGCGGCTGGTGCAGGGGGAGCGCAGCCTCACCTTCCGGGCCTCCGACCATATCCGCATCGAGAAGCTGGCCCTCGCGGATGCGCCGGAGTTCCGTGAACTGGCGCTGTTCGTGCTGCGCAAGGAAAGCGGCTTCGATCCCACCGTGCCCTGGCGCCTGCAGATCCGGGCCGACGGCTGGAACGCCGCCGGGGATGTGGTGCCGGTGCTGCTGGAGCTCGCATACCGCCTGCCCGAACGGTACCTGCGGAAAACCGAGACGGCGGCCATGCGACCGCCCTGGGTGGATGTCTGGCTCGCGCGCAGATGGGATGTGGCCGTGCTGGTGGCGGTGCTGATCTTTCTCACCGGCATCCTGTTCGCCCAGGACCGCATCGCCCGGAATCGCCGGCTCCATCGCCGGCTGCGGATGGCCTTTCTGGCCTTCACTCTGGTGTGGCTGGGCTGGTACGCCTCGGCCCAGCTCTCGGTGCTCAACGTGCTGACCTTCGGCGACGCGCTCCGGCGTGGCTTCCAGTGGGACTTCTTCTTGCTGGAGCCGCTCATATTCGTGCTCTGGTCCTATGTGGCGGTGGTTCTGCTGTTCTGGGGCCGAGGGGTCTACTGTGGGTGGCTCTGCCCCTTCGGGGCGCTGCAGGAACTGCTGAGCATGATCGCCCAGCGCTTCGGCATCCGCCAGCTCGAGCTGCCTTTCGCCCTCCACGAACGGCTGCGGCCCATCAAGTTCGTGATCTTCCTCGGTCTGTTCGCGGTGGCGCTGGGCTCGATGGACCGGGCCCAGATCCTGGCCGAGGTGGAGCCATTCAAGACGGCGATCGTGCTCAAATTCCTGCGCGAATGGCCGTTCGCGCTCTATGCCGTGCTGCTACTCGCGGCCGGCCTGTTCATCCAGCGTTTCTACTGCCGCTACCTCTGCCCGCTCGGGGCGGCGGTGCGGGGTCGAATGCCGGATCTGCGCCAATACCTGCCCGGTGCAGGCGATCCAGCCCGAGGGCCAGATCCATCCCGGCGAGTGCATCTACTGCCTGACCTGCCAGGTCAACTATTACGACGACCATCTCTGTCCGCCGCTCATCCAGCGCCGCCAGCGCCGCGAACGGCGTCAGGCGATGGCAAGGGCTGCGGTGACCGGGAAAGGGCCCGGAGGGGGGGCAACCGCCGGTGCCCCGCCTCCGGGCGCGCGGCAAACCGGATCGGAACCGGCTTCCCGCTGACCGCTGCGATCCGGCGTCAGGAACGCAGAGAGTCCAGGAGTTTGTCGATGTTCTCGGCGGTGGAGACGTCGAACAGGGCCAGGGTGGGTACCAGCCAGCTCAGTCGGTACCGTGGTTTGCCGTCTTTGTTGCGCCCGAAATAGGCGAGTGCGATCCGGCCGGCACCCCATTCGCGCCCGAGTTCCCGCGCATGCCGAAGGAACTGCCGGAACCCTCCCGGTAGCCGATCGAAGGGCTGGGCTCTGCCTTCCTGACCGTTGGAGGAGACGAGCTCCGCGAGGCGGCCGAGATCGTGCAGCGCCGCCAGCAGGCGATGGTTGCGGCTGGCACGGAGATAGCCCAGCAGCAGCTCTCCGGCGGCCAGTTCCCCGAGCTCCGACCCGTCGGAGCCTTCGAGGGACAGCCGCAGCCGGGCGCAACCGTCGCGCATGACGATGCGTCCGAGGAGACGGCTGTCGGGAGGAAGATCCTCCAGCACCTCCTCGACTTCGAAGCGCTCCGCGCCGCTCTCGTAGACGTCTCCGACCTTGCGCGCCTCCGAGGCGGGGGCGAGGAAGCGGCTCCGCTTGCCCTGTCGGCGCCCCGAGAGCAGGTCGAAGCCCCAGCGCTCGAGGTCACGATAGCGGAATCTGCGTTCCTCCGGCGGATCGCCGAGATGCTCGAACACCAGGGTCTCGACGAACAGGCGTTCCTTGAGCTCCAGCAGGCGGTTCCCTTTCATGCTCCGGCTCCCGCGGGGGCCGTGGGATCACGCCATATCACCTGCTCGGCGAGCAGCTCGTCGATCTGCCAGCGGGCGAGCGCCTCGAACAGGAAGACGAAAAGAACCGGTACCGCCGCTCCCCACAGCGCCCCTTCGAGATACCCCCCGGTGATCAGGTTGGTCACGGGATCCAGCGCACTCACCAGGGTTGTCAGGAAGAGCAGCGCGAACAGGCCGAAGAAGGCGTAGCGCTGCGGATCCAGCCGCTCCGCCCAGAACACCGCAAGTCCGGCCTGTGTCAGCTCACTGCTGCGGTGGACCGACCATGCACGGCTGCGCATGAACGCCCGCTGGTCCTGCTTGCTGTCGGCGCGGCCCGCACGTACTTCCTGCAGA
>JALSRW010000188.1 GCA_026984595.1 Alphaproteobacteria bacterium | reverse complement strand
GCGCCTCCCGAGCTGCGCCTGGAGCCCGTGAGCTTCACCGAGCTTCCCGGTTGGCAGGAGGACGATCCGCTGCCCGCCCTGCCCGCCTTTCTCCGTTCCTGCGCCGTCTTCGCAAAACGCGATCCCGACAGGCCCATGGGCAACAACGAGCGCTTCGGCACCGTCGCCGACTGGCAGGCGGTATGCCGGGAGGCCGGCTCCCTGCCGCAAGACGGTGCTGCCGTCCGGCGGTTCTTCGAAACCCGTTTCCTGCCCTACAGGATCACCGATCGCGGCGAGGCGGAAGGGCTGTTCACCGGCTATTACGAGCCGCTGCTCTACGGCTCCGTCCAACCCGATGCACGGTTCCGCTATCCGCTCTACCGGCGGCCGCCGGAACTGGTGACCGTGGAGCTCGGCCGCTTCGACCCCGAGCTCGACGGCAAGCGCATCGCCGGACGCCTCGATGGCGGCCGGCTGCTGCCCTTTCCCGACCGCGCGGCGATCACCGACGGGGCTCTCGAGGGGCGCGGTCTGGAGCTGGTCTGGGTGGACGACCCCATCGCCCTCTTCTTCCTCCACATCCAGGGCTCCGGCCAGATCCTGCTGCCCGATGGAAGCCGCATGCGGGTGGGCTACGACGGCTGGAACGGTCGCCCCTATCGCGCCATCGGGCGCGAACTCATCGCCCGCGGAGAGATCCCGCGCGAGGAGATGTCCCTGTTCGCCATCCGCGACTGGCTGAAGGCCAATCCGGAGGAGGCACGCGCTCTGCTCGACAGCAATCCCTCCTATGTGTTCTTCCGCGAACTCTCCGGGCTCGCGGAGGCGAGCGGTCCGCCCGGAAGCATGGGAGTACCCCTGAGCCCGGGACGTTCCCTGGCGGTCGACCGCCGTTTCGTTCCCCTGGGCCTGCCACTCTGGCTCGACAGCACCGTGCCGACACCCGACGGGCTGCGGCCCCTGCGGCGGCTGATGATCGCCCAGGATACCGGGGGTGCCATCAAGGGGCCGGTGCGCGGCGATGTGTTCTGGGGCGCGGGTGCGTTCGCCGAGTATCTGGCCGCCCACATGAAACAGCCCGGCCGGCTCTACATCCTGTTGCCCAGAGGGCCGGTCCCCGGCGTCTGACGCGGCGCGGCCGTTGCCGAAACGGCCGCCGATCCGCTACCTTGCCGGCGACATCCCGTCGGGGGCGGCACAATCCATGGCTGAAACGCGCGTCGCACTGTTCGTCACCTGTCTGGTCGACCTGTTCCGGCCCTCGGTCGGCTTCGCCGCCCTCGAGTTGCTCAAGCGCAGCGGCGTTTCCGTCTCGGTACCCACCGCCCAGACCTGCTGCGGTCAACCTGCCTACAATTCGGGCGACCGGGAGACCGCCACCGAACTGGCGCGCCGCATGGTCGCGCTCTTCGAGCCTTTCGATTATGTGGTGGCTCCCTCCGGTTCCTGCGCGGCGATGCTGCGCTGCCACTATCCCGGGCTCTTCGCCGGCGACAGCGAGATGGCCGAACGAGCCCGGGCGGTAGCCGAAAAGACCTGGGAGCTCACCGCCTTCATGGTCGATGTGCTGGGCATCGCCGGGGTCGACAGCAGCCTCGCCGCACGGGTGACCTATCACGATGCCTGCTCGGGGCTGCGCGAGCTCGGGGTGCGCAGGCAGCCGCGGGAACTGCTGGAAACGGTGGCCGGGCTGGAACTCGCCGAACTCGAAGGAGCCGAGACCTGCTGCGGCTTCGGTGGCACCTTTTGCGTCAAGTATCCGGAGATCTCGACCCGCATGGTGCGGGAGAAGGCGAAGAACATCGAGGCCAGCGGCGCCGAGCTGGTACTGGCCGGCGATCTCGGCTGTCTCCTGAACATCGCCGGATATCTCCGCCGCCAGGGCTCGAAGGTGGCCGTCCGCCATGTCGCCGAGGTCCTGGCCGGCAAGCTCGACGCCCCGCCCATCGGTGCGCCGCGGGGAGGCGACAGGTGAGCGAGGTGACACCTCTGGCCTTTCGCGAACGGGCCCGCGAGGCCCTCGCCGATCCGGTTCTGGAGCGAGCGCTCGAATCGATCCGTCGCGGCTGGCCCAGCGCCCGCGCCCGGGCGATCGCGAGGCTGCCCGAATTCGATGCGCTGCGGGATCATGCCCGCGAGATCAAGGATCATGTGCTGGCCCATCTCGATCTCTATCTCGAACGTTTCGAGGAGGCGGTACGGGCCAGCGGCGGCGAGGTGCACTGGGCCCGCGACGCCGCCGAGGCCCGCCGTCTGGTGCTCGATATCTGCCGTCGGGCCAATGCCCGCAGCGTGACCAAGAGCAAGAGCATGATCGCCGAGGAGATCGGCCTCAACGCCTGGCTCGAGGCCAACGGCATCACCCTGGTGGAGACCGATCTCGGCGAATACATCATCCAGCTCGCCGGCCAGCGGCCGAGCCATCTCGTGGGCCCGGCGGTGCACATGACCCGCGAGGAGATCACCGAGCTTTTCCACCGCCATCACGGCACCCCGCCCAGGGAACGGCCCGAGGAACTGGTGGCGGAGGCCCGAAAGGTGCTGCGCCAGCGCTATCTCGAGGCCGATGTCGGCATCACCGGGGCCAATTTCCTGATCGCCGAAACCGGCACGGTGATCACCGTGACCAACGAGGGCAACGCCGAACTCACCCACGGCCTGCCCGGGACCCAGATCGTCATCGCCAGCCTCGAGAAGATCGTGCCCAGCATGGAGGAGGCCTTCACCCTACTCCGCCTGCTCGCCCGCTCGGCCACCGGCCAGGAATTCTCCACCTACACGACGATGGTCACCGGCCCCCGCCGCCCCGGGGATCTCGACGGTCCCGACGCCTTTCACGTGGTGCTGCTCGACAACGGCCGCTCGGCGATGGTCGACGGCGTGTTGCGGAGCATGCTGCGCTGCATCCGCTGCGGCGCCTGCATGAACCATTGCCCGGTCTATCTGGCGGTGGGTGGCCATGCCTACGGCTCGGTCTATGTCGGACCGATGGGAGCGGTATTGAGCCCCGTCCTCTACGGCATCGAGCAGGCACGGCCGCTGCCCGAGGCATCGAGCTTCTGCGGTCGCTGCGAGGAAGTCTGTCCGGTGCGGATCCCGCTGCCGGCGCTGATGCGCTACTGGCGCGAGGAGGCCTGGCGGCGGGGGCTGGCGCCGCCGACGGCACGCTTCGGCATGCGGTTCTGGCGCTTTCTCGCCACCCGCCCCGGGCTCTATCGGCTGGTCACGGCGACCGCCGTGCGCTTGCTGGCATTGCTGGGTCGCCGGCAGGGCGGCCTGCGGCGTCTGCCGCTGGCGGTGGGATGGACGGAGAGCCGCGATTTTCCCGCGCCCGAAGGAGCGACGTTCATGAGTCTGATCGGAAGAAGGGTGAAATGAGCGAGGCCCGCGCGGCAATTCTGGAGCGCCTGCGGCGATCCCTGGGCACCGGTGACGAGGAGGAAGCGCGCCGACGGCTGGTGGCGGCGCGTCTGTCGCGTCCCGAACCGGTGC
>JALSRW010000187.1 GCA_026984595.1 Alphaproteobacteria bacterium | reverse complement strand
GGATCGAGACCCTCTCGCGGGCGGTCGATCTGTTCGTCGCCAGAAAGGCGCAGATCGCCGAGGAGATCACTTGGCAGATGGGTCGGCCGATCCGCCATTCGCCGCTGGAGGTGGGCGGCTTCGAGGAGCGGGCGCGCTACATGCTGGAGATCGCACCATCGGCGCTGGCCGATGTCGATGTCGGCGAGAAGCCGGGCTTCCTACGCTTCATCCGCCGCGAGCCGCTGGGCCTCGTCTTCGTCATGGCCCCCTGGAACTATCCCTATCTGACCGCGGTCAACGCCATCTGGCCGGCGCTGGCGGCCGGCAACACCGTGCTCCTGAAGCACTCCTCGCAAACCCCGCTCTGCGCCGAGCGGCTGCAGGAGGTGCTCGACGAGGCGGGTCTGCCCGAAGGCGTCTTCCAGTATCTGCATCTCGCCCATGACACGGCCCTGGATATCGTCGGCAGCGGCCGCGCCAAGCTGGTCGCCTTCACCGGTTCGGTGGGCGGGGGTCATGCCGTGCAGCGCGCCGCCGGGAACGCCTTCATCGCCACCAATCTCGAGCTCGGCGGCAAGGATCCCGCCTATGTCCGGGCCGATGCCGATCTCCCCTTTGCGGTCGAGAATCTGGTGGACGGCGCCTGCTTCAATGCCGGCCAGTCCTGCTGCGGCATCGAGCGCATCTATGTCGACGAGAAGGTCTACGACGAATTCGTCCAAGGCTATGTGGAGACCGCTTCCGCCCATGTGCTCGACGATCCCACCAGGCCCGAGACCACGCTGGGGCCGATGGTCCGTCCGGCGGCCGCCGATTTCGCCCGCGGCCAGGTGCAGGAAGCGGTGGCCCGGGGAGCGAAGGCGCTGATCGATACCTCGAGATTCGAGCGCGACCGGCCCGGCTCGGCCTACATGGCGCCGCAATGTCTGGTCGATGTCACCCATGCCATGCGGGTGATGAAGGAGGAGAGCTTCGCCCCCATCGTCGGCATCATGAAGGTGCGCTCCGAGGAAGAGGCGATCGCCCTCATGAACGACAGCGATTTCGGCCTCACCGCCTCGGTCTGGACCCGGGATCCGGAAGCCGCCGCCCGGATCGGCGATCGGCTGGAGACCGGTACCGTGTTCATGAACCGCTGCGACTATCTGGATCCGGCCCTGGCCTGGACCGGGGTCAAGGATTCGGGCCGCGGTGTTTCCCTCTCCAAGCTCGCCTACGAACATCTCACGCGGCCCAAGAGCTTCCATCTGCGGCTGGCGGGCGGCTGATCATGGCCGGTATCGGCCGGAAGTTCCCTTGTCCCGCCGCTCCTCGCCGTCATATTGGGTTGCGGAACGGCCGGCCGATACCGGCGCTTTCGACGCTGCACCGCGCAACGGCCTGAGGCATAGGCGATGGCGAGCCAGCCCGTACGTACCGACCTTGTCATCATCGGCGCCGGCCCGGTCGGCCTGTTCGCCGTGTTCGAGGCCGGTCTTCTGGGCATGAGCTGCCATCTGGTCGACAACCTGGACAAGATCGGCGGCCAATGCGCGGAGCTCTATCCGGAAAAGCCGATCTACGACATTCCGGCGGTGCCGGTCTGCACCGGGCAGGAGCTGATCGACCGGCTGACACGGCAGATCGAGCCTTTCGAGCCGCAGTTCCACCTGCGCCAGCAGGCGGAGAAGCTGGAACCGCGCGAGGAAGGCGGCTGGCGGGTGACCACCTCGGCCGGCACCGTGTTCGAGGCTCCGGCGGTGGTGATCGCCGCCGGCGCCGGCAGCTTCGTGCCGCGGCGCATGCCGCTTCCCGAGGCGGCGGCGTTCGAGGACAGATCGCTCTTCTACGTGGTGCGGCGGCGCGAGGATTTCCGGGGCCGCGACATCCTGGTGGCGGGAGGCGGCGATTCCGCCCTCGACTGGCTGCTGGAGCTCGAACCTCTGGCGGGAGACCTGGCCATCGTCCATCGCCGCGACGAGTTCCGCGCCTCGCCCGACTCGGTGGCGCGCATGCGCAGCCTGATCGAGGCCGGCAGGATTACCCTCCATATCGGCCAGATCGTCGGCCTCGAGGGTACCGACGGCCGCCTCGAGGCGGTGCGGATCCGCAATCCCGAGGGGGAGATCCGCCATCCCTGCGATACCGTGCTGGCCTTCTACGGCCTGAAGATGGAACTCGGGCCGATCGCCGAATGGGGGCTCGATCTCGACCGCAACCATATCCGTGTCGATACCGCCGCCTTCGAGACCAACCTGCCGGGGGTGTTCGCGATCGGCGACATCTGCACCTATCCGGGCAAGCTCAAGCTGATCCTCTCCGGCTTCCACGAAGCGGCCCTGATGAGCCGCAAGGCGTTCACCTACTGCTTCCCGGACAAGCGTCTGGTGTTCCGTCACACCACCTCGAGTACCGATCTGCAGAAGAAACTGGGCGTCGCCTGACATGACGAAGATTCGTGTGGTCGATCGCGAAGGCGTCGAGCATGAGATCGAGGGGGAAATCGGCTGGTCCATCATGGAGGCGATCCGCGAGGCCGGCCTGCCGATCGAAGCGGCCTGCGGCGGCTGCTGCGCCTGCGCCACCTGCCATGTCTATGTCGAGCCGGAATGGCTCGTGCGGCTCGAAGAACCGGACGAGGACGAGAACATGATGCTCGACGAAGCCTTCGAGGTGCAGGACAATTCCCGCCTCTCCTGCCAGATCCGGCTGACCGAGGAGCTCGAAGGCATCCGCGTCACCTTGGCCCCCGAGTTCTAGGCCGCCGCTCGCGCGATTCTGATCGGCGGCCGCTTGACCGGCCACCCCAGGCACCCCTACCTGACCGGCCGTGAGCGAGGCACTCCTGATACGCGAGCCGGCCGTTCCCCGGCCCTCCCCCGCGCAGCAGCCGGCATCGGCGCCGCCCGCGGCCGAACCCGTGCGCCGTCGTACGCCGCGCGATCCGCGGCTCGATTTCTTCCGCGGCCTCGCCATGCTCATCATCCTCATCGCCCATATCCCCTGGAACATGTGGGCCAACTGGATTCCTGCCCGTTTCGGCCCCTCCGATGCGGCCGAGATGTTCGTGTTCTCCTCGGGCTACGCGGCGGCGATCGCCTTCGGCGGCGTCTTCCTGCGCCACGGCTGGTGGATGGGTACGCGACGCATTCTGCTGCGCTTCTGGCAGATCTATTGGGCGCATATCGGCCTGTTCGTGGCGATCGCGGCGATCAGCGTGGCGGCCACCAGGATCGGCCTCGGCAACGGCAAGAACTATGTCAACGCCCTCAATCTCCAGCATTTCTTCAACGATCCCCAGAGCCAGCTCCTGGGTCTGCTGACCCTGACATACGTGCCCAACTATTTCGACATTCTGCCGATGTACATGGTGATCCTGCTGCTGGTGCCGGTGTTCATGGCCCTCGAGCGGCTCCATCTGGGGCTGGCGATCGCCTTCTCCCTGACCCTTTACGCGGCTGCCTGGGCGGGGCTCGAGCTGCCGGCCGAGCCCTGGTCGGATCGCCCCTGGTTCTTCAACC
>JALSRW010000186.1 GCA_026984595.1 Alphaproteobacteria bacterium | reverse complement strand
CGGCTTCAATGAGGCCCCGGCATTGCTGCCGGGGAAGTCCCGGATGTTCCGCTGGGAGAAGGCGTGATGGGTGTACCGGGCTTCAATGAGGCCCCGGCATTGCTGCCGGGGAAGTCCCGAGATGCGCGCTGCCATGCTGGCACGCGCCGGCGGGCTTCAATGAGGCCCCGGCATTGCTGCCGGGGAAGTCGGATCCAGCAAACAACAAGGTACGAGTGTTCTACGACGCTTCAATGAGGCCCCGGCATTGCTGCCGGGGAAGTCTTCTGGGACGACGAGGCCAAGGTCTGGGTCGCGGAAAGGCTTCAATGAGGCCCCGGCATTGCTGCCGGGGAAGTCGGGATCATCGCCAACCCGGCGGTGGCGGCCTACCGGCGGCTTCAATGAGGCCCCGGCATTGCTGCCGGGGAAGTCACGGTGGATGTGAACCTGGGGGTCGACGAGGATCTGGCAGCTTCAATGAGGCCCCGGCATTGCTGCCGGGGAAGTCGAGGACCTCGAGATAGAGCCGCTTGCCGTCGGTGCGGGCTTCAATGAGGCCCCGGCATTGCTGCCGGGGAAGTCCCAGGTGTGGCGCAGGCCGTGCGGGCCGAGCGCCGACACGCTTCAATGAGGCCCCGGCATTGCTGCCGGGGAAGTCGGCCTGGTGATGGGTGCCATCTTCAATCCGCCGAAGCCGCTTCAATGAGGCCCCGGCATTGCTGCCGGGGAAGTCGACGGTCGAGTTGTATTGGCCGCTCGAACGCGATGTGCTTCAATGAGGCCCCGGCATTGCTGCCGGGGAAGTCTGCGCGCCTGGTGGCGCCGAGGATCGACCGCACGGTCATCGCTTCAATGAGGCCCCGGCATTGCTGCCGGGGAAGTCCCTACGGCGCCGACGCGCGCCTCATCATCGGCCAGGGCTTCAATGAGGCCCCGGCATTGCTGCCGGGGAAGTCGGCCTGCCTGCAAGCGCCGATGCCACCGGCGAATTTTCCACGCTTCGCGAGCACCGCACGCAAAACCACATGGTCCCCTCGACAGACCGCCTCCGATATGCCCCACGATACCCAAAGAACGTCGCAGGATCAAACATTTCCGCGGCCGCGAGCGCTACCCGCGAAAACGCTGTCACCGGAGCGGTCGCACCAGCCGGGCGGGGAACGTCAGACGATGATCGGTTCCCGCTTCACCGGCTCGTAGCTCCGCCCGAGACTGTCCACGCGCAATTCTACGCGCTCCGCCGGCCCCAGGTCCAGGATCAACACATGGTCCTCCTCGCGGCGGATGCGCTCCTCGAGGGAGGCGCGGAGCTCGACCAGGCGCCTGCGCGAGAGCCGGCACTGGAAAACGGAAAGTTGCAGCCAGGAACCGTAGCCCTGCAGCAGGCGGTAAACCCGCCGCCAGCGCTTCGGATCGGCGATGTCGTAGGTGACCACGTAGAGGCGTTCGGTCCGGTCGCTCATCGGGTGACGAAATCCGGATAGGCGGGGATCTCCCCGAGCAGGTGCCGGCCGAGAAGGCGGGCCTGGAGAAGGAACAGGCGACGGTAGTCGACCCGGTAGCCGAACTGCGGATGGCTGGTCTCGACGGCGAGCCGGCGTTCGAAGCAGGAAATGAAACGTTTGCGCCCGGCGCCGCAGAGGGCCACCGCACCGGCCGCGCGCAGGAAGTCCTTCGGTCCCAGCTCGCCGTTGTTGATTGCGGTGAGGACGGCGGAGTCGGCGACCAGCGGCCGGAACGCCTCCATCAGATCGAGGGCGAGGGCCGGCCTGCCGTATCGGGGCTGGTGGAAGAAGCCGCGGTAGGGATCGAAACCGGAGGTGACGAGGGCGACCGTGAGGCTGCGGGCGAGCATGGCGTAGGCGAAGGAGAGAAGCGCGTTCAGGGGATCGGTCGGCGGGCGACGGTTGCGTTTCTCGAAGGCGAAGCCGGCGGCCGCCGCCTCCTCCTTCAGGAGCCGCGGGAAAGCGCCGAAATAGAGCCGGGCGGCGTTGCCTTCGATGCCCAGCAACGTGGCCATGTCGGGAGCATGGGCGGCGCGTTCGGCATGACGGCGGAGTTCCAGCAGCAGGCGGTCCGGGGCCGTCTCGCCGCGCCAGTTGCGACGCAGCAGGGTGCGCTGGTTGCGGATCTTGGCGGTGACGAAGCCGCGGGCGAGGGCGAGACAGCGGCGGGGATCGAAACTCGCGGCGTACTGCGCGGTCCGGAGCTCCACGTTGCGGTGGCCCAGGCCCTGGGTGAGGCCCAGGAACCAACCGCCGTAGCTGTGCCAGGCCACCGGAATCTCGCGCCGCATCAGCTCGTGCAGGGCGGGTGTGGTGAGACTGGCGCTCCCGAACAGGACGAGACAGGAAACTTCCGGCAGGCGGGCACGCGCCGGCGGCTGGTCGGCAACCTCCACCAGCAGGGTTTCGCCCTGCTTGCGTATCCGGGCGCGGGGCTCCTGGACATAGAGCGGCAGGGCCTCGGTGCGGCCGACGGCGATCGGTCGCGGGCTCACCTCGCCTTTCCGGAGGAACGCCACCTCGTCCGGCAGGCAGATGCCCACCAGCGCGCAGCGCGGGCATTTGGGACTGTCCTCGAGCGGCGGCGGAATGCGGCCGGAAAGGGCGACGAAGCGCAGCCCCTCGATCGCGGCGCGGGTCTCCCGCCTGAGCTCCTCGTCGAAGACCACGCGGACCTTTTCGCGGCTTTCGGCGAACCACAGAAAGCCCTCCTCGACGCGGTAGCCGTGTTCCTCGAGCAGCAGCGCCTGGACGCAGAGCTGGACCCGTTCCGGAAGATGGGCGTTCCTGTCCACATGCGGGCGGCGGCCGCGCTTGATGTCCACCGGCGAGACCTTGCCGTCTTCCACTTCGAGGATGTCGAGCCGGGCGACGAGACCGAGGCGTTCCGAGCCCAGGGTGAGGGAGCGGATCTCGAAGGGCGGGGTCGTCTCGTCCAGTTCCTGCGCCTCGGGAAAGGACCCGGGTGACCGGTCGGTACGCCGATGGACCCGGCGGCCGTCCACCGTGTCGGCGGAATCCTCCCATTCCCGCTGCACCCACATGAGATAGGCGAGACGCGGGCAATAGACGTATTCGTTGATCATCCGCGCCGGCAGGGGCGGCAGATCCCCGGGCAGCGGCGGTGCCGGCAGCGGCAGTTCCGGCTGTTCGGTCTCGGCCATCGCATCCCTCCTCCCGAACCGGCAGCATAGCGCCTGCGGGTGGGGGCGGGGGCGGGAGCGACGCCGGGGCGGTACGATCCTACGACGGGGCTGCGCCCCAGAGCGGCTCGCCGCGGGTGAAGCTCACGAACCGGCCGACGGTGATGCGCCGGGCACGGATCAGTTCGCCCACGCCGTGGGGGCGGAGCTGGTCCTGTCTGGGCTGCGGGGCCACGAGTTCGGGATGGGCGAGAAGCTGGCGCAGGGCCGCGAGGCGCGCCGGGATCGTCCAGATCGGCCAGGTGACGAAGCGGCCCTCCCCGTCGCGCCCGAAGCCGGTGGCAGCGAGTCCCCGAGC
>JALSRW010000185.1 GCA_026984595.1 Alphaproteobacteria bacterium | reverse complement strand
TCCGCGGTTCGACCACGGCGAGGCCCCGTTCCACCAGCCGGGCCTGCAGCCATCCTCCCCGCGGATCGGCGATCTGGGTGAGCAGGCGTCCGTAGCGGTCCAGGCCGGGGCGCGTTTTCACGAGGCGGAGCCGGTGTTCGGCGAGCAGACGCTCGAGCAGGGCGCGCACCTCCTCCTGCCGGTCTTCCGGTACGAGGATCCCCGCCATCAGCGCGGTCCGGCCGTCGGCGAGGGCCAGCTCGGGCCCCTCGGCGATGGTGGCGAGTTCGACGGGCTCCGACCAGTCGAAGGCCGGGAGTTCTGCGGCCGGCGCCGGCGATGCGGTGATCAGAGTGAGCAACAACAGCCACGGCCACACCCCCGGCCGGCGCCGGCCCGTTGCCCTTGTCGCAGGGCTTTTCGGACTGATATAAGGGCCGCCGGGCGCCCGTAGCTCAGCAGGATAGAGCATCGGATTCCTAATCCGGGGGTCACAGGTTCGAATCCTGTCGGGCGCGCCAGTATCCCGCAAGTCTTTCGTTCCCCTGCCCAACGCCGGAAAATTCGATGGCCTCCGCCGTCATCGCCCGTGCGCCGGTCGTGGTGCGCGCGAACGGACCGCCCGTCTCGGCCGGGAGGTTGGCGAAATCGCCGCCCGCGGGCCGGCGACGGGCGGCGAAGCCGTGGCAGAGAGGATTGCGCGGGTGCCGCGTGCCTGCCCCGGGAGTATCACGGTGCCGGAACCGGGATCGATGTGCCGAGCCTTCACAGCCGGCAGCGCAACGCCTCGGGCTCCTCCGCCCCCACACGCCGCGGCACCCGACGGGTTGTCCAGGAGATCGACGTCAATGCCGATTTGCGGAGCCCGCATGCGGGCCGGCTCGGGGCAGCTACGGGGAACGGGAACGCTGCGCTGCGCACGGGGACGCGGATCCGGAGTGTCCGACCAGCGGGCGGTCCGGCGTGTCCGACGCCCGCCGAGGCGCGTACCCGCGAGACCTTCCGGCATGGGCTCGCCTTACCGAGAGGCGGTCTCGAGCATCGCCGGACAGCCGATGCCACACCCCGGACGGACCTCGCCCGGCATCGCGAATGCGCCCCGCCTTGTCGGCCCGCCCTCTCCCCGCCTTTTCGCACCATCGTGGACCGGATCCGCCTCCCGTGAGGGATCCGGTATCGGTGCGCGGATTCCGCGGGCCTTCCCGGATCGGCCGGAAAACGTTCGGCAGAGCGATCGGGGAGTCTCGATGGTCGCTCCCCGAGCCCCTCGCGCCGCCGGGAGCCGCCGGTCCGTACATGCGCCGCCGGAGTGGAGCATGCGGGATCACCCTCCAGGGGTTGCATCCGGGCCGATCGCCGCCCACGCGGGACGTCGGGGAGCTACGCCTCCATGCGGCTTTCCTTTCACACGACGCATGCTCGCAAGTACGACGATCCGCCCGATCACGGTCGAGACGCGAGACTCCCTTCCGCTTCCGCTACGGCGGTCGCGCCTGCATCACGCAAGATGCGCACGAGCGGAGCGCGCAACGTTTCCGGCGATCGCCTGTCGTCCGAGCGCGCGGTGCCGCGGCAGCCCGCAAGCGTGGGTCGCGCGTGGCCCCGCGGCCATCGCGGTCGCGCCGCCTCCGGTGCGGAGCGGGCATCGCGAAGCCATGTGCTGACCGGCGGCAACGGAGTCCGGCACGATCGCGGACGGTCGGTTCCGCGACACGGCAGGCCCACTGGCTCAGCCCGGCGCCGTGGCGAGCGTTCGGGCCAGGCCTGCGATACGTGCGCGCCACCGCTCGACGGTCGGTCGGTCCGGGGGATCGGCTTCGAGCTCGCTTTCGAGACGGGCGGCCTCCACCCCGAGCGCGGCCTGACCGAAGCTTCCGGCCGAGCCCGCCAGCCGATGCAGGATCCCGCGCATCTCCCGATGCACCTCGGCGGATTCCCCGGCACCGGTCTCGAGTGCCTCCAGAGCGGCGTCGAGTTCGGCGAGATCCTCGCGGACGCGCTGCAGAAAGCGCACGCGAAGCATCTCCAGCCCGGTTGCGAGAGCCGCCGTCACGGGCAGCCGCACAGACGCCGGATGTCGGCGGCCAGCGTCATCGGATCGAACGGCTTGGCGATCACCCCGAGTGCGCCGAGGCCCAGATAGCGCCGAACCTCCTGCGGCTGGACCTTGGCGGTCATGAAGATCACCGGCGGCGCGTCGTCCCCGGTCGCCATCCGCCGGAAGGTCTCGAGCCCGTCCATCTCCGGCATCATCACATCCAGCAGCACGACGTCCGGTCGGACCTCGGGCAGCCGCGCGAGCGCCTCGATGCCCGAGGCACAGGAGGTCACCCGCAATCCGCCCACGCTCTGCAGCGCGAGCTCGACGAGTGCCCGGATATCCGGGTCGTCTTCGACACAGAGCACATGCTCCACGTTCCCGGGAAGCTCCGGGGAAGACCGCTCCCGGGAGGGCCGACCGCTCCGTTCGGTGTCTTCGGGATCGGCCTCGATGGTGGCGACATCGTTCGGGATCACGGATTGCTCCTCTTCATGCCAGGCGGGGAAGGTCGATATGGAAGGTGGCACCGCACCCCGGCTCGCTGTCGCAACCGCAGGCGCCGCCCAGGCGTTCGACGATGGCCTTGACGATGGCCAGACCCAGGCCGGTACCTCGGCCGCGGCGCTGATCGGAGCTGTCGGCCTGGGCGAACTTCTGGAACAGGCGGGGACGGAACTCCGGCGGGATGCCCGGACCCTGGTCACGGACCGCGATGCGGAAGCGGGATCCCTCGGCGGTTACCGAAACCGTGACGCTGCTGCCGGCCGGCGAGAACTTGATGGCGTTGACGACGAGATTGCCGACGGCCTGCGCGAGCCGGCCCGGATCGGTGCGGCACACCAGCCTGTCGGGGCCGATCGCCGCTACCAGCCGGACACCGTGTTCGCTCGCATGGGCCTCGTGCTGGCGCAAGAGCTCGCGCAGGAAGCTGGTGAGCTCGACCCGCCGCAGGGCGAAGCGCATTGCACCGCTCTCGATACGCTCGAGATCGAGCAGATCGTCGACCAGCAGCTTCAGCCGGTCGCCGTTGCGGCGAGCCACATCCAGAAGGTTGCCGACCTCCTCTCCCAGCTCTGCACCGTGCATCCCCTCCAGCAGGCGCAGCGCCCCGAGGAGCGCGGTGAGCGGGGTCCGCAGTTCATGGCTGACCACCGAGACGAACTCGTTCTTCAGTCTGTCGACGAGCTGCTGCTCGGTGATGTCCTGACAGACCCCGTAGAAGCCGGCGGCATGCTCGCCGCCACCCGGTTCGCGGCGCAGCTCGAGGCGGAAGGTGCGCACCGCCGCGTTCGGCAGGCGGACCGGCAGTACCAGCTCGTGACGGGACTCTCCCGCATGGAGCCGGCGGACGGCCTGCAGCAGGCGCGGCCGGGCGACGGGCTCGACGATCCGCAGAATCGCAGCGAGGCTCGGCCGGAACTCCGCGGGATCGCGGCCGATCAGGCGGAATAGCTGGCGTGAAAGGGAAAT
>JALSRW010000184.1 GCA_026984595.1 Alphaproteobacteria bacterium | reverse complement strand
AAGCGAAGATCGACGGTGCGCTGGCCACCGAGGCGGAGTTCGGGGCCAAGCTGGTCAGCGATTGAGCGATACGGCACGGACGGCTCGCCGCGGCAGGCTGGCTGACGGCGGGTCCTGCTGGTAAGCATCGCCCATCGCTCGCCAACGCCCAACCAGTCGGAACCGATGTTCGAGAAAATCCTCATAGCCAATCGCGGCGAGATCGCATGCCGGATCATTCGTAGCTGCCGTGCCCACGGAATCGCCACCGTGGCCGTCTACTCGGAGGCGGATGCCGGGTCCCTGCACACCGAGATGGCGGACGAGGCGGTCTGCATCGGCCCGCCGCCGGCACGCGACAGCTATCTGATGATCGACCGGATCCTCGAGGCCTGTCGTCGTACCGGTGCGCAGGCGGTCCATCCCGGATACGGGTTTCTGGCGGAGAACGCGCTGTTCGCCGAAGCCCTGGAGGAAGCCGGAATCGTCTTCATCGGGCCGCCGCCCGGTGCCATGCGGGCCATGGGCGACAAGATCGAGAGCAAGCGCCTCGCGGAGCAGGCCGGGGTCGGTATCGTACCCGGGCACCCCGACGCCGTGCGCAGCCTGGGCGAGGCGCTGCATGTGGCCCGCGACATCGGCTACCCGGTGATGATCAAGGCGGCCGCGGGAGGCGGCGGCAAGGGCATGCGCATCGCCCACGACGACGCCGAGCTCGAGGAGGGGCTCGTACGCGCGCAGTCGGAAGCGGCTTCCTCTTTCGGCGACGAGCGTGTCTTTCTCGAGAAGTTCATCGCCCGGCCCC
This sequence comes from Alphaproteobacteria bacterium, assembly GCA_026984595.1. GTDB lineage: Bacteria > Pseudomonadota > Alphaproteobacteria > Geminicoccales > Geminicoccaceae > JALSRW01. Next base: position 2,709 of record JALSRW010000184.1, on the reverse strand, counting down.
GGCACATCGAGATCCAGGTGCTGGGGGACCGGCACGGCAATATCGTCCATCTCGGCGAGCGCGAATGCTCGATCCAGCGGCGCCACCAGAAGGTCGTCGAGGAAGCGCCGTCGCCCTTCATCGACGCCGCAACCCGCGCCGCCATGGGCGAGCAGGCGGTGCGCCTGGCCCGCACCGTGGGCTACCATTCGGCGGGAACGGTGGAGTTCATCGTCGACCAGCAGCGCAACTTCTACTTTCTCGAGATGAACACCCGTCTGCAGGTCGAGCACCCGGTCACCGAGCTGATCACCGGGCGCGATCTGGTGTGGGACATGATCCGCATCGCCGCCGGCGAGCCGCTGGGCTTTTCCCAGGAGGAGGTGGCCTTCTCGGGCTGGGCGATCGAGGCACGCATCTATGCCGAAGATCCGGCCCGCGGCTTTCTGCCTTCCTCGGGACGGCTCGTATGGTACCGGGAACCGGAGGGGGACGGGCTGCGCATCGACAGCGGCGTGTTCGAGGGCGGCGAAGTGCCCATCTACTACGATCCGATGATCGCCAAGCTCTGTGCCCACGGTGGTCACCGGGACGAGGCCGCCGATCGCCTGGCATCCGCTCTCGACGCTTTCGTGGTTCGGGGACCGGCCCACAACATCCCCTTCCTGCGGGCGATCGTGGATCATCCGATCTTTCGCGAGGGCCGGTTGTCCACCGACTTCGTCGCCGAGGCCTATGGCGAGCGCTTCCACGGCCGCGATCTCCCGGAGGATGTACGCCGCATGCTGGCCGCGACGGCGGCTCTGATGGCCTATCGGGAGGCCGAGCGGGCCTGCCGTATCAGCGGCAGGCTACCCGGCCCCGATCCGCGACCGGAACGCTGCTGGGCGGTGGAGCTGGCCGGCCGTCCCTACGATGCCGAGATCGAGGAAGACGGCGGTCCGGCCCGGGTTCGCATCGACGAGGAAACCATGACCCTGGAACTCGCCTGGCGCCCCGGGCGGCATCTGGCACAGGCGCGGATCGCCGGCGTGGTCCGGAACATCCAGGTGGATCCCGCCTCCGAGGGCTATCTGCTGACCCATGGTGGTGCCGAGATGCGGGCACTGATGCGCAGCCATCGTGCTGCCGAGCTGGCGGCGCGAATGCCCGAAAAGGAGCTGCCCGATACTTCCGGGCTGGTCACCGCGCCGATGCCCGGGTTGATCGTTTCCGTGGCGGTGGTCCCCGGCCAGGAGGTCAAGGCCGGCCAGGAGCTGCTCGTGCTGGAAGCGATGAAGATGGAGAATGTGCTGCGGGCGGAGCGCGACGGCGTGGTCGAGGAGATCCACGTCCGGCCCGCCGACGCGGTGGCCGCGGACCAGCTCCTGGTGACCCTCGGCTAGATCCCGCCCGCGCATGTACCCGAGGTCGCGACAGCCGCGTTTTCTTCACCGTGGAGAGCCGTTGCTGCTTGCCCGGCGTCTCCGTTCCCCGCATAGAAACCGCGCCCGCGGAGACCCGAACATCGGACCTCCCCGATGGACCGCTTCGCGGCGAGCAGGAGCTGGTACTGGCGCATGAAGAAATGGCTGGCGTGGTTTGCCGCGCTCTTGGAAAGGCTGTCGCCCTATCTGGCGGTGGCACTCCTGACCTTCGTCTACGGCATCGGCGTCGGCAAATACGGTCTGCCGCCGGCCACGCAGCTCAAGCAGGCGATGGATGCGGCCCAGGATTGGCGTGACAACTGGCGTCACTATCTCGGCATCCGCTCCAGACATGTCGAAGCGAGGCCGCGACAGAAGGGGGGCGTCACCGTCTATGACCGCGAGCGCGCGTTCGACGGTTACACCTTCGTGACGGCGGTCTATCAGGATCTCGCCCAGGCCCTCCTGCTCGACATGGACGGGAACATCGTCCATCGCTGGACGGTCGATCCGCGCGAGCTCTGGCCCGACAAGATCGAGGAAAGTCCCGCCGGCATTCTGCGCGACATGAGCATTCACGGCGCGAGCATGACCCCCGAGGGAGACGCCATCATGAATGTGTATGGACTCGGAACGGTCAAGCTCGATCGCTGTTCCCGTCCCCTGTGGAGCGTCGACTACGAGACCCATCACGATTTCGACTTCCTTCCCGATGGTGATCTGCTGATCGTGGGCTGGAGGCGGATCACCGAGGAACGTCCGGATCGACCGCGCCTCTACCCCGGACCCGAAGGCTACTATCTCGACGAGACCCTGATCCGGGTTTCCCCCGAAGGGGAGATTCTGGAGGAATGGTCGCTGATCGATGCGCTCTATGCGAGCGGGCGTCAGGAGCTTCTCTTCTCGGGCACCGGCTCCAGCGTCGCCAGCCGGGTCGCCGATCCCCTGCACAACAACACCGTCGAGATCCTGCGCCCGGAGATGGCCGACGCCTTCCCGCTGTTCGAGGCCGGCGACATCATGGTCTCCTTCCGCAACATCAACACGATCCTCGTGCTCGACGGTCGTACCCGCAAGGTGAAATGGTCCACCACCGGTCCGTTCCTCGGTCAGCACGATCCGGATTTCCTGCCCGACGGTCACATTCTGCTCTACGACAACCGCATCACCGGCGGGAAAGCCCTCTTTGGCAACACCAGGCTGATCGAGCTCGACCCGGTCAGCAAGCGCATCGTCTGGGAGTGGGAGGGCGAGGGCGAATACGCCTTCTACAATCGCTCGCGGGGCGAGCAGGCACCCCTTCCCAACGGCAACATCCTCGCCG
>JALSRW010000183.1 GCA_026984595.1 Alphaproteobacteria bacterium | reverse complement strand
GCTCCGGGCGGATGATCCGGAAATGGAGTAGATCCTCGGGATCCTCGAGGCGTCGGTAGAGACGCAGCGCCAGCGGCCCCTCCGCACCCTCGGCCAGCCGGTGCATGGCGATGACATCGGCCACCGCCGCCCGCGCCGGCACCGCTTCCTGATAGGCGGTCGGAAAGCCGTGGCCGTAACGGCGGAAGAGAAGATTGCCGTGCTCCTCCCCCTCGACGTCCAGCAGGGTCGTGTAGAGCCGGTCGCTCCAATCGGCGGCGGCCTCCACCAGCCGCCGTTCCAGCTCCTCGGCATCGAGATCGGGCGGGATGCCGCGGGGAGTGCGGATGATGAACAGGATGCGGGCCAGCAGCGCCTCGGAGACCTGGGCCTGGAAGTCGGCCTCCTCACTGCCCAGCGCCTCGCAGAGGATCGCCTGGAAGCGGCGGCGCAACGCGGTGTTGTAACGTTCGCGGGGCACGTAGACCAGGCAGGAGACGAAGCGTCCGTACGGGTCCTTCCGGAGGAACAGGCGGATCTGCAGGCGGTCCTGGAGATAGAGAATGTTGGTGGCGATCTCGAGCAGCTCCTCCTCGCCGATCTGGAACAGCTCGTCGCGCGGGTAGGTCTCGAGAATGTTGACCAGCGCCTTGCCGGCGTGGCTGCGGCGATCGAGACCGGCACGTTCCACCACCCGTTCGATCTTGCGCCGCAGCAGGGGAATGCCGAGCGGACTGCGATTGTAGGCGGCCGAGGTGAAGAGGCCGAGAAAGCGGTGCTCGCCGATCACCCGCCCTTCCTCGTCGTAGCGCTTCACGCCGATGTAATCGAGATAGGCGGGGCGATGCACCGTGCTCTTGGTGTTGGCCTTGGTGATCATGATCACCGGCAGTGGCTCGCGGGCGCGCAGGCGCAGCTCGGGCGGCATCGCGTCGAAACTGCGCGAATATTCGCTGGGACCGTAACCACGTAGGATGCCCAGCGCGGAATCGGGCTCGCGCCGCAGCCGCATGCCCTTCTCCGGATCCTCCTCCAGCCGGTAGGCGGCATAGCCCAGCAGGATGAAATGATCGTCGGCGAGCCAGCGCAGGAAGGCTTCGATCTCTTCGAGATCGGCGGCATCGACATGACGTGCGGCGGCCGGCAGACCGGCGATGGCGGTGTCGATCCGCGCGCACATCGACTTCCAGTCCTCGACCGCGCGGCGCACATCGCCGAGGGTGCGGGCGATATCCTCTTCGAGCCGGGCCAGGAAGGTGCGGTCGCTGTGGCGGTCGACCTCGAAATGCATCCAGCTCTCGGTCAGGACGCGCTTGCCCTTCGGCGTTTCGGGGAATTCGAGGAGACGCCCGCGGGCGTCCCGTCGCACGCGGAGCAGCGGATGGATGACGAGATGGATGCCGAGCCCGTGGCGGCTCAGCGCCATGCTCGTGCTGTCGACCAGAAACGGCATGTCGTCGTTGACGATTTCGACGATGGTATGGGTCGACTGCCAGCCATGCTGCTCGATCTTGGGATTGTAGGCGCGCAGCCTGGGTTCGCCGGGCTTGCGCTGATGCCCGAATCGGTAGTGGGAAAGGGCCGCTCCGTAGAGGTCGAGCAGCTCGCGGCTCTCCAGATCGAACGGCGCCACATTGCGGTAGAAATGGCGCATGAAGACCTCGGCCCGCGGCGCCTCCGCGGCCGGAAGCTTCTCGTGTACCAGGGCCACGAGGGCCTCGATGATCTCGTTCTTGCGATCTTCGCCGCGCGGGGACATCGGCATTTCTCCAATACGCGCCTTCGGCGGATGCAACCACAGGCTCGTGCGCGCCGCAATAGAAGCTGCCGTCACGTTTGGTAACGCCCGGCGTGCAGCCTTAGCGGCCAATCCCGAAGATATGGTTAACGACGCACCCGCTCCCCTTCACCGGGGAACATCCGCCGGTCAGTCCAGAAGCACCCCCGGCAGCCACAGCGCCACCTGGGGGAAGGCCATGACGATGCCGAGGCCCAAAAGCTGCAGCAGGACGAAGGGGACGATGCCCAGATAGATCTCCTGGATCCTGATCTCCTCGGGCGCCACCCCCTTGAGATAAAAGAGGGCGAAGCCGAAGGGCGGGGTCAGGAAGCTGGTCTGCAGATTGACCGCCACCAGGATGGCGAACCAGGGGACGATCAGGCCGACCCCGCCGACATGGTCGGCCAGCGCCTGGAGCTGCCGCAGGATGGGGGCGAAGATGGGCAGCACGATGAGGGTGATTTCCAGCCAGTCGAAGAAGAAGCCGAGCACGAACACCACCGCCATGATGACGATCAGGATGCCCCAGTCGTGGAGGCCGGAGCCGAGGATCAGATCCTCGACCACGAAATCGCCCCCCAGGGAACGGAACACGTAGGAAAAGGCGGTGGCGCCGACGAAGATGCCGAAGATCATGGCGTTGGTGAGCGCGGTGCGGATCACCACCTCGCGCAGCACCTCGAGGGTGAGGTTGCGCTTGGCGACGGCCAGCAGCACCGCACCCGCGGCCCCCACCCCCGAAGCCTCGGTAGGGGTCGCCCAACCGAAGAAGATCGAGCCCAGCACCAGGAAGATGAGGATCACCGGCGGGACGAAACTGCGGATCACCAGCAGCAGCAACGCGCCCATCGAATCGGGACCGGCATCCTCGGGCAGGGGCGGTGCCAGATGCGGCCGGAAGCGGCAAAGGATGTTGATGTAGAGATAATAGAGCCCGGACAGGATCAGACCCGGAAACACCGCCGCCATGAACAGGGTGCCGACCGAGATCTGCAGCAGATCGGCCATCAGTACCAGCATGATCGAGGGCGGGATCAGGATGCCGAGGGTACCCGAGGCGCAGATGGTGCCGGTCGCCAGGGAGTGGTTGTAACCGCTGCGGACCATCACCGGCAGGGCGAGGATGCTCATCATCACCACCGAGGCGCCGATGATGCCGGTGGTCGCCGCCATGATGGTGCCCATCAGGGTGACCGACAGGGCGAGGCCGCCGGCCACCCGCCGCAGCAGGATCTCCAGGCATTCGAGCAGATCCTTGGCGACGCCGCTGCGCTCCAGCATCGTCCCCATGAAGACGAACATCGGCACCGCCACCAGCACCAGGTTCTCCGCCGTGCCGCCCCAGATGCGCGGTGCCAGGTTGAAGAACTCGACGATGTTGAAGACGTCGAAATACCAGCCGATCAGGCCGAAGCCGAAGCCCACCCCGCCCAGCACGAAGGCCACCGGAAAGCCACAGAACAGCAGCACTGCGAGGGCCGCGAACATCAGCAGGGGGAGCGCATCCTCGAAATACATCGGCACGGACCCCTCAGCGCGTATCCTCGGGCGGCAGCTCGGGGTCGCCCAGCAGATAGTGGAGCCGGTCGAGCAGCACGCTCAGCCCGGCCAGGAACAGCAGCGCGAAGCCCAGAGGCATCGCCGCCTTGATGATCCAGCGATGGGGAATGCCGGTGGTCGCCGCCGAGGCCTCGTCGAGGGCGAAGGACCGCTCCCAGAAGTTTCCCGAATAATAGACGATCA
>JALSRW010000182.1 GCA_026984595.1 Alphaproteobacteria bacterium | reverse complement strand
GCCCGTGTGCGCGAGGCGCGACCCCATCCCAATGCCGACAAGCTGCGGCTGTGCGAGGTGGAGACCAGGCACGGCCCGGTTCAGGTGGTATGCGGAGCGCCCAATGCCCGAACCGGCATGTACGGCATCTTCGCTCCCGAAGGTACCGTCATCCCGGCCACCGGCCGGCGTCTCGAGCGGGCCGTGATCCGCGGCGTGGAAAGCCGCGGCATGCTGTGCTCGGCCTTCGAGCTCGGCATCGGCGAGGATCACGAGGGGATCATCGAGCTCGAAGGACGCTGGGAGATCGGTACCCCCGCCGCCGAGGCACTCGGGCTCGAGGGGCCGGTGATCGATGTCGCGATCACCCCCAACCGCGCCGACTGCTTCGGCGTGGCCGGCATCGCCCGCGACCTGGGTGCGGCCGGCATGGGCAGATTCCAACCGCGGGCGATCCCCGTGGTTCCCGCCGTCGGCCCGCCGGGTCCCGCCATCCGCCTCGACTTTCCGCCCGGTTCGGAAGACGCCTGCCCGGTGTTTCTCGGACGCATCATCCGCGGGGTCCGCAACGGACCGAGCCCGGCCTGGCTGCAGCGGCGGCTGCGGGCCATCGGCCTGCGCCCCATCTCGGCGCTGGTGGACATCACCAACTATGTGATGTTCGATCTCAACCGTCCCCTGCATGTCTATGATGCGGCGAAGCTCCGGGGGGATCTGGTGCTGCGCTTCGCGCGGCCCGGCGAGAAGCTGCTGGCCCTGGATGAACGCGAATACGAACTCGACGAGAGCGTGGTGGTGATCGCCGACGACACGGGTCCGGTGGCGTTGGGCGGGATCATGGGCGGCGAGAGCACCGGGGTCACCGCCGAGACCACCGATGTGCTGCTGGAGGTGGCCCTGTTCGACCCCGTGCGGGTCGCCGCCACCGGTCGCAGGCTCGGCATCGAGAGCGATGCCCGGACCCGCTTCGAGCGCGGCCTCGACCCGGCGATGGTGCTGCCGGGCAGCGAATATGCCACCCGCCTCATCCTCGACCTCTGCGGCGGCGAGGCGGGTCCGGCGGTGATCGCCGGGCGGGTGCCGGAAGGGCGGCGCGAGATCCGTTTCCGTGTCGAGCAGCTACCGCGGCTGGCCGGCATCCGCCTCGAGCCCGAGGAAATGGTGCGCATCCTGGAAGCTCTCGGCTTCGGCGTTTCCGGCGGTCCCGAGACCTTCGATCTGGTGGTACCGAGCTGGCGCCACGACATCACCACCGAGGCCTGCATCGTCGAGGAGCTGGCGCGTCTGCACGGCTACGAGCGCATCCCGCCGGTCCCCGTCACCCGCACCGAGGCGGTCGGCCCCGGCGTGCTCACCCCCGTCCAGCGGCGACGCCTGCAGGCCCGCCGCATGGTGGCCTCCCTCGGCTACCTCGAGGCCGTCACCTGGTCTTTCGTCGGCGAGGCACGGGCCGCGATGTTCGCGGATGGCGCACCGGTGCGCCTGCGCAATCCGCTCTCCTCCGATCTCTCGGTGCTGCGGCCCTCGCTGCTGCCCGGCCTGCTCGACGCCGCCTCGCGCAACCTCGCCCGCAAGCAGGAACGGGGGGCGCTGTTCGAGGTGGGCCCCCGTTTCCTCGGCAGCCGTCCTGGCGAACAGCGCATGGCGGTGGCCGGCATCCGCTTCGGTCCCTTCGCCCCGCGCCACTGGGCCGAGCCGCGACGCATGGTCGATGCCATCGACGCCAAGAGCGATCTGTTCGCGGTGCTGGCCGATCTCGGTGTGCGGGTCGAGGCCCTGCAGATCCATGCCGAGCCGCCCGCCTGGTACCATCCCGGCCGGGCCGCATATGTGGCGTTGGGACCGAACCGGGTGGCCGACTTCGGCGAGCTCCACCCCAGGGTGCTCGAGGCCTTCGAGATCGAGGTGCCGGTGGTCGCCTTCGAATTCGATCTCGAAGCCCTTCCGCGCCCCAAGGCCAAGGCCGGCAGGACCCGCCCGCCGCTCGAGATGTGGCCGTTCCCGCCTTCCGACCGCGACTTCGCCTTCATCGTCGATGCCGAGCTGCCGGCCGGCGATCTCCTGCGGGTGATCCGCTCGGCCGAGCGCAAGCTCATCCGCGAAGTCCGGCTGTTCGACGTCTACGCCGGACCGGGAGTGCCCGAGGGCAAGAAGTCGCTGGCCGTCTCGGTCCGTCTGCAGGCGCAGGATCACACCCTCTCGGAGGGTGAGATCGAACGGGTCGCGCACCATATCATCGAGGCGGCACGCAGCCGGCTCGGTGCCGAGCTGCGCGGATGACCCGGGCCGCGACCGGCAGTCTGGAGCGTGCATGGAAGAGCTTTCGCGGATCCGCAATTTCGCGATCGTCGCCCATATCGATCACGGTAAATCGACGCTGGCCGATCGTCTGATCGAGCGCTGCGGCGCCCTGCAGGCGCGCGAGATGACGGCCCAGGTGCTCGATTCGATGGACATCGAACGCGAGCGCGGCATCACCATCAAGGCCCAGACCGTGCGTCTCGAATACGAGGCGCGGGACGGGCGGCGCTATCTCTTCAATCTCGTCGATACCCCGGGCCATGTCGACTTTTCCTACGAGGTCAGTCGCTCGATGCGGGCCTGCGAGGGGGCGCTCCTGCTGGTCGATGCCACCCAGGGGGTCGAGGCGCAGACGCTGGCCAACGCCTATCAGGCGATCGATGCCGATCTCGAGATCGTGCCGGTGCTCAACAAGATCGACCTGCCGGCGGCCGATCCCGAGCGGGTCAAGGAGCAGATCGAGGACATCATCGGCCTCGACGCCTCCGATACGCTGATGATCTCGGCCAAGACCGGGGAGGGCATCGAGGATCTGCTGGAGGCCATCGTCACCCGCCTTCCGCCGCCCGCAGGAAAGGCGGAGGAGCCCCTGCAGGCGCTCGTGGTGGATAGCTGGTACGATCCCTATGTCGGTGTGGTGACCCTGATCCGGGTCCGCAACGGGGTGGTGCGCAAGGGCCAGAAGATCCTCTTCATGGGCACCCGGGCCGTGCACCAGATCGATCGGGTCGGCGTCTTCACCCCCAAGCCGGTCCTCGTCGAAGCCCTCGGGCCGGGGGAGATCGGCTTCGTCACCGCCGGCATCAAGGAGATCGCCGACGCCCGGGTGGGGGACACCATTACCGAGGAGAAGCGACCGGCGGCCGCCGCCCTGCCGGGCTTCCGGCCGAGCCAGCCGGTGGTGTTCTGCGGTATCTTCCCGGTCGATTCCAACGATTACGACCATCTCCGCGAGAGCCTGGGCAAGCTCCGCCTCAACGATGCGAGCTTCGAATACGAGCCCGAGACCTCGACCGCGCTGGGGCTGGGTTTCCGCTGCGGCTTTCTCGGTCTGCTGCATCTGGAGATCGTGCAGGAGCGGCTGGAGCGCGAATTCGGGCTGGAGCTGGTGGTCACCGCCCCGTCGGTGGTCTACCGCGTGCATCGCACCGACGGCACCGTGCAGGAGCTGCACAATCCGGCCGACTATCCCGATCCCACCAAGATCGTGAAGGTCGAGGAGCCCTGGATCAAGGCCACCATCCTGGTGCCCGACCAGCATCTCGGAGCGGTACTCCAGCTCTGCGAGGAGCGGCGCGGCCGCCAGCTCGATCTCACCTATGTCGGCAACCGGGCGATGGTCGTCTACCGGCTGCCGCTCAACGAGGTGGTCTACGATTTCTACGATCGCCTGAAGTCCATCAGCCGCGGCTACGCCAGCTTCGACTACCAGCTCGACGGCTATGGCGAGAGCGATCTCGTCAAGCTGTCGATCCTGGTCAATGGCGAGCCGGTGGAGAGCCTGGCGCTGATCGTCCACCGCTCGATGGCCGAATCCCGTGGTCGGGCGATCTGCGAGAAGCTCAAGGAGCTGATCCCCCGGCAGATGTTCCAGATCGCCATCCAGGCGGCCATCGGCGGCCGCATCGTCGCCCGCGAGACGGTGCGTGCGTTCCGCAAGGACGTCACCGCCAAATGCTACGGCGGCGATGTCAGCCGCAAGCGCAAGCTCCTGGAAAAGCAGAAGGAAGGCAAGAAGCGCATGCGCCAGGTGGGGCGGGTGGAGATCCCCCAGGAAGCCTTCCTCGCGGCCCTCAAGGTGTCCGGCTGATCAGCCCTCGGCGGCCGCCGGCAGCCAGCGCAGGAACCAGTCGCGGGCGAGCGCGACCACCTGCTCGAGGGTCCCCGGCTCCTCGAACAGATGACCGGCACCGGGCACGATCCGAAGCTCGACGGTGCAGTGCATCTGGCGCCGCGCCAGCTCGTTGCGCTCGAGCACCACACCGTCGAACCCGCCGACGATCAGCAGGGTGGGGGCCTCGACCCGGGCCAGTGCCGCCCCGGCGAGATCGGGCCGACCGCCGCGGGAGACCACCGCTGCCACTTCCGCCGGCCTTTCGGCCGCGGCCATCAGCGCCGCAGCGGCGCCGGTGCTGGCCCCGAACAGCCCGAGCGGCAGAGCCCCGAGCCCGGGCAGCCTCCGTGCCCAGGCGGCCGCTTCCAGGAGCCGCCCGGCCAGCAGCGGAATGTCGAACACCTTGCGCCGATCCTCGCCCTCCTCGGGGGTCAGCAGGTCGAACAGCAGCGTCGCCAGGCCGGCCCGGCGCAGCGCGCGGGCGACGAAATCGTTGCGCGGGCTGAACCGCGAGGAACCGCTGCCGTGGGCGAAGATCACGAGGCCGCGGGCCTCCTCGGGAACCCCGAGAAATCCGCCGAGACGATGCGGCCCGACCAGCACTTCCCGCACCTCGGGATCGATCCGTACCATCGCTTCCTCCCCTCACCGTCCTTCCGTCATGTGGGGATGGCAGGGCGCGGCCCGTAGTGCCGCTCAGGGAGAAAACGGCCAGATCAGGGGAATGAGGAGGGATGCGGCGACCCAGAACAAGAGATCGAGGGGCACGCCGACGCGGATGAAGTCGCGGAAGCGGTAGTTGCCGGCGGCGTAGACGAAGGTGTTCGTCTGGTAGCCGATGGGAGTGGCGTAGCCGTTGCTGGCGGCGACCATGACGGCGACCACGAAGGGTCGCGGATCGACCCCGAGTTTGTGGGCGATGCCGATGACGATCGGCGTCATCAGGATGCCGGTGGCGTTGTGGCTGATGATTTCGGTGAGGGTGACGGTGACCAGATAGAGGAGCGCCAGCATCAGATGCGGCCCGAGATCGCCGGCGATGCCGAGGATGAAATCCACCAGGAGCGCCGCCGCCCCGGTCTTCTGCATGGCCACCCCCACCGCCAGCATGCCGTAGATCAGAAGGAGGATCGACCAGCGCACCGACTGGAACACATCGTCCGGCTCCAGGCAGCCGGCGAGCACCACGATGGTGGCGGCCAGCAGCGCCAGGGCGGGGATCGGCAGCACACCGAAGGTGGCGCCGACCACCACCCCGAGCACCGCACCGATGGCGATCCAGCGGCGGTCGCGGCGAAAGGGGCGGACGGTGGGGGCGGTGAGGCCGATCAGGAACTGATCGTCGAAGAGCTGCTTGAAGGCCTCGGGCGGGCCTTCCAGCAGCAGCGTGTCGCCGAAACGCAGCCGGGTATCGTCGAAATTGCCGCGCAGATTCTCGTTCTGGCGGTGGATGGCGACGATGGAGACGCCGAAGCGGCGCTGCAGATTGAGGCTGGACACCTTGCGCCCGACCCAGCGCGAATTGGGGCCGACGATGCCCTCCATGAGAATGGTGCGCCGGGCGGTGATGGGCTCGAGGGCATGCGCCTCTTCGCCGCCGAACACGAGATCGCCGGCCTGGCGCAGGGCCATCAGATCCTGGGCACGGGTGCGCAGAAGAATGCGGTCACCGGCGGCGAGCGGCGTGGTCTCCGCGGCCTCGCCCAGGGAAACATTGTCCCGCACCAGATCGATCACCCGCACCTCGAGCTTGCTGGCGAGCCCGATCTCCTTGAGGGTCTTGCCGATGAGCGGCGAGCCCAGCGGCACCAGCACCTCGGCCAGGAACTGGCGCTGGCCCGGGTCCGGCAACAGCTCGGAAAGGGTGTCGCGGTTCGGCAGGAGGCGGCGCCCGACGGTCGCCATGTAGAGGATCCCGAGAATGGTCAGCGGCAGGCCGATGGCGGTGACCTCGAACAGGGAGAAGGGCGTCAGCCCCGAGGCCTGGGCCACCCCGTCGACGACCAGATTGGTGGAGGTGCCGATGAGGGTCGCGGTGCCGCCCATAATGGCAGCGTAGGAGAGCGGGATGAGAAAGCGCGAGGAGGGTTCGCCGACATTGTGGGCGAGCGCGATCACGAGAGGTGTCAGGGCCACCACCACCGGGGTGTTGTTGACGAAGGCGGAAAGCGCGGCCACCGCCGCCATCATCACGACCAGGGTGACCACCGGCGATACGTTGCCGATCCGCGCCATGCGATTGCCCAGATCCTCGATCATCCCGGTGCGCTCGAGGGCCGCGGAAAGGACGAACATGCAGGCCACGGTGAAGGGTGCGGGATTGGCGAAGGCGTCGAGCACCTCGCCGATCTCGAGGGTGCCGGTGAGTACCAGGAAGGCGGCCGCGCCCAGGGCCACGAACTCGACCCGCGTGCGCTCGGTAACGAAGGCGAAGATGACGCCGATCAGGACCAGCAACACGAGATAGGGAGCGAACGCGGCGGGCAAGGGGCTCGTCTCCTCGGATGCGGGGCAACCTTTCGGCGAACAGGCGGCGCCCGTGGGCGACCGCACGGATCATAGGCGAGACGCCGACCGGGGCAAGCGATCGCCGGGGCGTCGGGCGAAAGATCGGTTACTTCTTCGAAGGCAGAAGGCGCAGGGCCAGGGAGTTGATGCAGTAACGCAGGCCGGTGGGCGGCGGGCCGTCCTCGAAGACATGCCCGAGATGGGCATCGCAGCGGGCACAGAGCACTTCGGTGCGGATCATGCCGGCGCTGCGATCCTCGCGCAGGGTGACGCAATCTTCCTCGAGCGGCTGCCAGAAGGAGGGCCAGCCGCTGCCGCTGTCGAACTTGGCCTCGCTGGAAAACAGCGGCAGGCGGCAGCAGGCGCAGAGATAGAGGCCGGGTGTCTTGCAGTTCCAGTAGGCGCCGCTGAAGGGAGGCTCGGTGGCGCCCCTGCGGGTGACATGATAGACCTCGAGCGGCAGACTCCGGCGCCATTCGGCGTCGCTTCGCACGACTTTCTTCGTCATCCGCTTTCCCCTCGACCAGCGCGGCTCACCGCTTCAAGATAGCGCCGGCGGAGGCGCCCGCCCAGCATCGCGGCGGCAGTGGGAGTGGAGGAAGGATGCGCAGGCTCTACGGCTACTGGCGAAGCTCGGCGGCGTACCGGGTACGCATCGCCCTCAACATCAAGGGGCTCGAATACGAGCAGGTGGCGATCGATCTGCGCGCAGGCCACCAGAAGGCGCCCGAATATCTGCGACGCAATCCGCACGGCCTCGTTCCCTGGTACGAGGAGAACGGTGTCGGCATCAGCCAGTCCAGCGCGATCATCGAATATCTCGAGGAACGATATCCCGAGCCGCCGCTGCTGCCGCGCGATCCCGCGGACCGGGCCAGGGTGCGGGCCATCTGCCAGCTCATTGCCTGCGAGATCCATCCGCTCAACAATCTGCGGGTCCTCAACCATCTGCGGAGCGAGTGGAACTGCGACGAGGAGCAGGTGATGCTCTGGTACCGGCACTGGATCGCCGAAGGGATGGAGATGGTCGAGCGCCAGCTCGAACGCAGCGCCGGCAGGTACTGCTTCGGCGACGGCGTGACCATGGCCGATCTCTTCCTGGTGCCGCAGGTCTACAATGCGCGCCGCTATCGGTGCCCGCTCGAGGCCTATCCCGAGGTCTGCCGGGTGGAGGCCAACTGCAACGCTCTCCCGCCGTTCGAACTCGCTCTGCCGGAGCGGCAGCCGGATGCGGTCGCCTAGGAGGTCTCCCGGGCCGCCCGGGAGAGCGCGTCGAGCGCCGCGTCGAAGGGCAGCAGCACGCATTCATGTCGGCTTTTCACCTCCGCCACCGGGCGGAAGACCGCGAGTTCCGGCCAGACCGGCTCGACCATCTCGCCGGCCAGCAGCCGGGCGAGATCGTCGCGGACCCGGCGCAGCGTCTGCAGCGTCGCATCCCGGCCCCGTTCGGCGAGGATGGCGGCCGCCGCCTCGGTCAGGAGGCAGCCGCGGGTTCTGTGACCGATGGCCGCGATGCGCCCGTCTTCGAGCTGCAGATCGAGGGTGATGCGATCGCCGCACAGCGGATTGTCGCGGGTGACGCGGATATCGGGTGCGTCCAGCGGTTGCTGTTCGCGGGCGCGCCTGGCCGCCTCGATGATGCGCTGGTTGTAGAGGTCGCGGTTCATCGCAGGGTCCGGATCACCTGTTCGAGCCCTTCGAGCAGGGCGTCGACATCGGCGGCATCGTTGTAGGGGGCGAGGCTCGCGCGCACGGTCGCCACCGTGCCGAACACCTCCATCAGCGGCTGCGCACAATGGTGGCCGCCGCGGGTACAGACGCCGAAAGCGTCGAGCATCTGGCAGACATCATGGGCATGCACGCCTTCGACCTCGAAGGCGACCACCCCGAAACGGGCCTGCAGATCCCGGGGACCGCAGATACGCACCCCGGGCAGGGTTTCGAGACCGGTGAGCAGCCGCGATGTGAGGCTCTTTTCGTGGGCGGCGATCGCCTGCCAGTCGAGACCGGAGAGCCATTCCGCCGCCGCCCCCATGGCGATGGCCGGCCCGATCGGCGGGGTGCCCGCCTCGAAGCGGTGCGGCGGCGGCGCGTAGCGGGTATCCTCGATGCGCACCCGGCGGATCATCTCCCCGCCGCCGAGGAAGGGCGGCAGGGTCTCGAGCAGCTCCCAGCGCACCCAGAGCGCCCCCGCACCTGTGGCACCGAACATCTTGTGGCCGGAAAGCGCGTAGATGTCGCAGCCGAGGCCCGAAACTTCGAGCGGGCCGTGCGGGACGCGCTGGGCACCGTCGACCACCAGCAGCGCTCCCACCGCCCGCGCCCGCTCCGCCACCGGCGCCAGATCGGTCACCGCGCCGGTGACATTGGAACAGTGGGTGAGGGCGACGATCCGGGTGCTGCGGTCGATCCCGTTGTCGAGATCGGCGAGATCGAGCCGGCCGTCGGCGGTGACCCCGAGGGCGCGGAGCCGGGCGCCGCGCCGCCTCGCCAGCATCTGCCAGGGCACGATGTTGCTGTGATGCTCGAGCCGGCTGATCAGGATGGTATCGCCCGGACCCAGCCGCTCCTCCAGCACATGGGCGGCGAGATTGAGACCGAAAGTGGTGCCCGTGGTGAGGATCACCTCCTCGGGACGGTTGGCGCCCAGATAGCGGGCGATGCGCCCGCGGGCCTCGGCGAAGGCCTGGGTCGCCCGGTCGGCGAGGCGATAGACGCCGCGCTTGACGTTGGCCCGCCCGGCCATCTCGAAACCGGTCAGGGCCTCGGCGGCGGCGGCGCAGATCTGGCCGGTGGCGGCATTGTCCAGATAGTGGAAGGGCGGCGGAATCCGGGAAAAGATGGGAAAGCTCCGCCGCAGTCCGGCCACATCCAGGCTCATCGGCCGCGCTCCAGCTCGGCGCGCAGCATTTCCGGCGTGTCGAGATCCAGGAGCACGGCGGGATCCCCCACTTCCACCTCGAGCAGCTCCTCGGCGAAGTCGCCCAGGAGATGCCGCGCCCCGACATCGCCGCGGATGGCGCGCATGGCCTCGAAGAAGGCGCGGCCGAAGAGCACCGGATTGCCGCGCTTGCCGTGGCAGGTGGGGAGGATGATGGCCCGGCCGCGGGCCGGATCGAAGGCCTCGATCAGACGGTCCACGAGCGGCGCGGTGATGCGCGGCATGTCGGCGAGGCAGACCAGTACTCCGTCGATCTCCTCGGGCAGGGCATCGAGCCCCACCCGGAGCGAGCCGCTGAGCCCTGCGGCGTAGTCCGGGTTGTGCACCAGGGTCACCGGCAGATGGGCGAGGGCGGCCGCCACCCGGTCGCCTTCGTGGCCGGTCACCACCACCACCGGTCGCGCCCGGGAGGCCAGCAGGGCCTCCACCACATGGCGGACCATGGGCTTGCCGCCGATTTCCAGCAGCAGTTTGTTGGGACCGCCCATGCGGCGGGAACGGCCGGCTGCCAGCACCAGGGCCGCAACCTTCGGTTCGGCGGTCGCGCGGGGGCGGGCCTCGCGCGGCTGCGGCCGTTCGGGGATCTCGGCCAGGAGGCCGCCCACTCCCATGCGCATGATGTCCTCGGGACCGACCTCCAGCCCGGCGGCGAGCCGTTCCAGCACCCAGTCGAGGCCGTTACGTTTGGGCGAGCGGCAGCAGCCGGGAAGCCCCAGCACAGGAACGCCGTCCAGCTCCGCCAGCAGCAGGAGATTCCCGGGATCGACCGGCATGCCGAAATGGCGGAGACGGCCGCCGGCGGCTTCGATCGCTCCGGGCACCACGTCGCGGCGATCGGTGATCGCCGAGGCGCCGGCGATCAGCAGCATGTCGCAGCCCTGGCGGTGCGCGGCGGCGACCGCCGCGGCGAGAGCATCCGTCTCGTGCGGGCAGCGGTTCTCGGAAAGAAGTTCGCCGCCGAGACCAGCGATCCGCTCGCGGGTGACCCGCAGGGTCTTGTCGAAGATCTTTTCCGCCATGCCCGGCAACTGCGTCTGGATCAGGCGGGCACCGAACCGCCGGAAGGGCGCGAGATCGAGGAGCGCCCCCCCGCCGGCGATCGCCAGGCAATCCCGGAGTGCGGATTCGGGGACCGCGAAGGGGATGATCTTGATGGTCGCCACCATGTCGCGGGCGGCGACCCGGGCATAGGGCGGCAGGGTGGCGAGGGTGATGGCCTCGTGGGCCATGTTGAAGCGATCGACGAGATCGCGCGCGACCTGCAGAAGACCCGGTCCCTCGGCGTAGAGATTGACCCGGCCGGTGGCCGCTCTTCCTGCGCGGATGCCGGGACGGGCGAGGGCCTCCCCGAGCCGCGCCGCGGCCTCGTCCTCCTGCACATCCCCGGGTTCGAGACGGGCGGCCACGACCGTTTCCATGCCCGCCCGGGCGAGGAGGGCGATGTCCTCGGCCGAAAGCCGTCTGCCCTTCCGGAAGTCGACGCCCGCTGCGCGGATCCCGTGCGCCAGGATGGCGCCCAGGGCCTCGGTGACCGGCAGCGGTCCGAACTTCAAGGGCCGTCTCCGCGCCTACTTCTCGAAGGGCTTTTTGTCGCCATAGGCAATGGCCTCGATATCCTTGCCGCCCATCAGCAGCAGCATGGCGAGGGGCGAGCGGGCCTCGGGATTGGCGTCGAGGAAGGCCTTGGAGACACCCAGCACGGCGGAGATCGCCAGGGTCTCGGGATCGCCGATGGTGCTGAGATTGCCGTAGAGCTCGTCGTCGAAGGTGACGATCTCGTAGATCTGCTTGCCGCCCACCTCGAAATCCTCGAGATCGCTGTTGTCGATCTCGGCGAAGTAGAGCTGGGCTCCCGTGCGCTCGTTGTCGTTGAGGGTACGCACCAGGTCGGACTGCGGGGCGATCACGTCGAACACGCATTCGGCCTTGCCTTCGAGCACGGCGAGCGCCCCCTCGAAGCCGTTGGCCGGATAGATCTTGATGCCGCCGTAGAGATCGGGGGCGATGCTCTGCAACACCAGCATCGTCGCCAGCGAACCCGAACCCATGCTGCCGGCGGCGACGGTTCCGTCCCCCACCTCGTCGAGATCGCCGACACCCGAGCCGCGGCGGCAGAGCAGCAGGCCGAGTTCCTTGTAGAGCTCGCCCATGATCTCGACCTTGTCGGTGACGCTCCGGTCGATGGCCGAAGCGTAGAAGGCCACCGCATCGCCCTGGGCGATGAAGGCGTCGCATTGCCCGGCCAGGGTGCGGTTGAGATTGTCGATCGAGCCCTTGCTCGGGACCACCTCGATCTCGAGCGCGCCCATGGTGAGCTGCTTGGCCAGCTCGGCCAGCTTCTGCCCGACCCGGATGTAGGTCTTGCCGGGGCTTCCGGTGCACAGACGCATGGTCACCGCCGCCTCGGCGGGTGCCGACAGCAGCGGTGAACCGGCGGCCACCAGCAGCAGCGCCAGCCACAGTGCGAGCCTCTTCATGATCTGCTTTCTCCTCTGGAGGAAGGAACCTGCGCGGTGCCGCGACGCAGCACCGCGGTCATTTCGGCAAGAATGGAGATGGCGATCTCGGCCGGGCTCACGGCCCCGATATCGAGGCCCGCGGGGCCGTGGATGCGGGCCAGCTCGGCATCGGTGAAGCCGGCCTCGCGCAGTCGCTCGAGCCGTTTGCGGTGGGTCCGGCTGCTGCCGAGCGCGGCGATATAGAAGGCATCGGAGCGCAGCGCCACGGAGAGCGCCGGATCGTCGAGCTTGGGATCGTGGCTCAATGTTACCACCGCGGTGCGGCGATCGGGGGCCAGGGCTTCGAGCGCCTCGTCCGGCCACTCGCTCACCAGATCGATGTCGGGGAAACGGGTATCGGTGGCGAAGGCCCGCCTCGGATCGACGATGGTCACCGCATAGCCGGTGAGCGCGGCCATCGGCGCCAGCGCCTGGGCGATATGCACGGCACCGATCAGGACGAGCCGGAGCGGCGGGTTGAAAACCTGGAGGAAGACGCGACCCTTCGAGGTTTCGACGAGACGACTGCGATCCTCGCGCAGGGCCTGCCCCGCCGCCTCGGCGACATCCGCCGGCAACGGCCCGCCCCACACCCGTTCGCCATCGACGATCAGCGCCTCCTCGTGGGAATCGAGAAAGCGCAGCAGGCAGACCGGGCGCTTCTCCGCCCGCGCCTGGTTGAGCCGCTCCAGAAGCGCGAGCTTCATTCCACCGCCTCGACATAGACCCGCACACGACCGCCGCAGGCGAGCCCGACCTCCCAGGCCTGTTCGTCGGAGACGCCGAACTCCAGGAGACGGGGAGGGGCGCCCTGTATGACTTCCATGGCTTCGCGGATCACCGCCCCCTCGATGCAGCCGCCGGAAACCGAACCCAGCATCTCTCCGGTTTCGTCCACCACGAGCTGGCTGCCGGCCGGCCGCGGCGAGGAGCCCCAGGTGGAAACCACGGTGGCGATCGCCACCTTGCGCCCTTCCCGGCGCCAGGCCTCGGCGACATCCAGGAGACGTGCGTCCTCGATCATGCTGCCTCCCGCTCGGCGCGTGCCACCCATCGCTGATGGCCCTCGGCCCGTCGGCTGCCGGGCCGCGCCAGCACTTCGGCGAGCTGCCGCAGGCTTTCCAGATTGTGGATGGAGCGCAGCTCGTCGACATGGCGGACCATCGCCCGCGCTCCGGCGGAGATGGGAGCATAGGCATCGAAGCGCAAGAGCGGGTTGAGCCAGATCAGCCGCCGGCAGCTCTTGTGCAACCGCTCCATCTCGGCCTCCAGCCCGGCCCCGGCCTCACGGTCGAGTCCGTCGGTGATCAGCAGCACCACCGCCCCCTGGCCGAGCACCCGGCGCGACCATTCGAGATTGAACTGGTGCAGACAATGCCCGATGCGGGTGCCGCCCCCCCAGTCCTCGACCGCTTCGGTGATGCGGGCGAGGGCCAGATCGATATCGCGCTTGCGCAGGTATCGGGTGATGTTGGTGAGCCGGGTGCCGAACAGGAAGCTGTGGACCCGGTCGCGGTCGTTGGTGAGGGTGTGCATGAACAGGAGCAGCATGCGGGAATAGCGGCTCATCGAACCGGAGATGTCGCAGAGGATGACGAGCGGCGGATGGCGGCGGATGCGCTTCTTGCGGGCCAGATCGATGGCTGCGCCGCCGCCCCGCATGCTTTGTCTGAGGGTGCGCCGCAGATCGATCCGCCGCCCCTGGGGGTGGGCGGCGAAGCGGCGGGTCGGAATCTCCATGATGGGCAGGCGCATGCGGCGGATCTCGCGGCGCGCCGCGGCCAGCTCGTCGGCGCTCATCTGCTCGAAATCCTTGTGCTGCAGCAGCTCCCGCTCGGAATAGGTCATGAAGGCGTCGAGCTCGACGGTGGGCTCCTCCTGCTCGCCTTCGGCCTCGCCCCGACCCGGCCGCGTTTCCGGCGCGAAGGCCTCGGCCACCCGGCGGCTCGCTTCCTCGCCCGCGGCGGCGGCCCGCCCGGTCTCGATCTGGGGCAGCATCAGCCGCATCATCCGCTCCAGGAGCTGCGGATCGCGCCAGAAGATGTGGAAGCACTGGTCGAAGAGTTCGCGCTGGTCCTGGCGATTTACGAACACCGCGTGCAGCGTCCAGTAGAGATCGTCGCGGCGCTCGAACCCCACCGTCTCGATGGCCCGCAGCGCCTCCAGTACCCGGCCCGGTCCGACCGGCAGGCCGGCGGCCCGGAGCGCCCGGGCGAAATGCATCACATTACGGGCGAAGCGGCCCCCCGCCGGGGCCAGCGGAAGGGTCTCGTTCACGCCTTTTCCTGTTCCTGGGCCAGCCGGAGATTGATTTCCTCGAGGATGCGCGCCGCCTCGGAACCCCGGATGCGGGCGATGTCGTCCTGATATTTGAGCAGCGTGCCGAGGGTATCGTTGATCACCTCGGGAGTGATCTCCAGCACATCCAGCGTGGACAACGCCCGCGCCCAGTCCAGGGTCTCGGCGACTCCGGGAAGCTTGAACAGATCGCGCTCCCTGAGCGCCTGGACGAAGGCCACGATCCTGCGCGACAATCGCTCCTCGATGCCCGGCACCCGCACCCGGATGATCTCCAGTTCCCGCTCGGCGGAGGGATAGTCGAGCCAGTGGTAGAAGCAGCGCCGTTTGAGGGCGTCGTGGACCTCGCGGGTGCGGTTGGAGGTGATCACCACGATCGGCGGCTGCTCGGCGCGGATGGTACCGATCTCGGGGATGGTGATCTGGTAGTCGGAGAGTACCTCGAGTAGGAAGGCCTCGAAGGGCTCGTCGGTGCGGTCGAGCTCGTCGATCAGCAGCACCGGCGGCCCGCCCTCCTGCGGCTCGAGCGCCTGCAGCAGCGGGCGGCGGATCAGGAAGCGCTCGTCGAAGATGTCCCTGGCCAGGGCCTCGCGGTTGGCCTCACCGGCGGCCTCGGCGAGGCGGATCTCCAGCATTTGCCGCTGATAGTTCCACTCGTAGACGGCCGAGGCGATGTCGAGGCCCTC
>JALSRW010000181.1 GCA_026984595.1 Alphaproteobacteria bacterium | reverse complement strand
GGCCCCTCGGTAAAGCGGGCGAGAAAACGGCGGCGGAAGCCGTCGTTGGCGAACAGCCCGTGCAGATAGCAGCCCAGCACCCGGCCATCGCCGGAAACGGCGCCGTCGAAACCGCTGTCGAGGGAGAGCCAGGGCCGTTCCGTGCCGGGTCCGGTGCTGCGCCCGAGATGGATCTCGTAGCCCTCGACCGGTTCGCCGGTCGGGAGCTCGCGGCCGCGGGCCAGCCGCACCGTCTTGTCCGATGCGAGTACGGTCTCGATGTCCAGGAGGCCGAGCCCCGGCACGGTCCGTACCTCACCCTCGGCGCCCTCGGGATCGGCGATGCTGCGCCCCAGCATCTGGTAGCCGCCGCACAGCCCGACGACGCATCCGCCGCGCCGCCGATGGGCGAGGATATCCGCCCAGAAGCCGCTCTCGCGCAGCGCCAGGAGGTCGCCGATGCTGTTCTTGCTGCCCGGCAGGAGGAGAATGTCGGTGTCCGGCGGCAGCGGTTCCTCGAGGGCAACGAGGCGCAGCTCGACCGCGGGTTCCTGCGACAGCGGATCGAGATCGTCGAAGTTGGCGAGCCGGGGAAGGCGCGGCACGGCGATGCGAACGGCGGCGTCCGGCCTGTGACGGGCCCGGCTGTCGAGGCCCAGACTGTCCTCGGCCGGCAGGCGACGAGCCTCGGCGAACCAGGGCAGGATGCCGAGGCAGGGAAGGCCGGTCCGCGCCTCGATCTCCGGCAGGGCCGGAGCGAACAGGGAGGGATCGCCGCGGAACTTGTTGATCAGGAAACCGCAAAGGAGGGCGCGTTCTTCCGGTGCCAGTACGGCCACGGTGCCGATCAGCGAGGCGATCACCCCACCGCGATCGATGTCCCCCAGCAGCAGTACCGGAAGATCGGCAGCCAGGGCGAACCCCATGTTGGCGAGATCGACATTCCGCAGGTTGATCTCCGAAGCGCTGCCCGCTCCTTCCACCAGCAGGAGATCGCTTTCGGCGGCGAGCCGGGCGAAACTGTCGAGCGCGCAGGGCAGCAGTTCCGCTTTCATGCGGTAGTATTCGGCGGCGGTGACGCTCCCCCGAGAGCACCCCAGGACCACGAGCTGCGAACGTCCCTCGCCCTCCGGTTTGAGCAGGATCGGGTTCATGTGGACGCTGGGCGGCACCCCGCAGGCCCGCGCCTGCAGGGCCTGGGCGCGGCCGATCTCGCCGCCTTCCGCGACTGCCGCATTGTTGCTCATGTTCTGCGGTTTGAAGGGACGGACCCGCAGCCCGCGGCGCGAGAAGGCACGGCAGAGGCCGGTCACCAGCAGCGATTTTCCGGCGTCCGAGGCGGTCGCCTGCACCATCAGGGCCGCAATCCGGGAGGGCACGACGGCAGCCGGACGCTTCAGTACTCGATGCCGATCTGGGCCTTCACGCCTTCCCGGAAGGGATGCTTGACGAGCCGCATCTCGGTCACGAGATCGGCCGCCTCGATCAGCTCCCGCGGGGCGTTGCGGCCGGTGATCACGACATGCAGATCGGGCCGCCTGGTCTCCAGCATGGCCAGCACCTCGGCCAGCGGCACATAATCGTAGCGCAGCACGATGTTGAGCTCGTCCAGCACCACCAGATGCAGCTCGGGATCGCGCAGCATGCGCGCGGCCTCGGCCAGCGCCGCCCGCGCCGCCTCGATGTCGCGTGCCCGGTCCTGGGTCTCCCAGGTGAAGCCCTGGCCCATCACGCGGAGCTCCACGAGATCGGGAAAGCGCTCCAGAAAGCGTCGCTCGCCGGTCTCCCGGCGGCCTTTGACGAACTGGACGATGCCCACCTTGCGGCCGTGACCGAGGGTCCGCATCACCAGGCCCCAGGCCGCCGTGCTCTTGCCCTTGCCGGTGCCGGTATGGACGATCACCAGCCCCTTCTCGCGGGTCTTGGAGCGATAGAGCTTGTCCTTGGCGGCCTTGATCCGCGCCTTCTTCTCGCGGTGCAGGCTGTCGGCATCTTCGGGGGTGTGCATGGGGCGTCTCCGGAGGGCGGGGTCCGCCGTCAGTCTAGCGCCTGCCGGCGCCGGCGCCACCATCGACGAGCGCGCCCGACGGCGATCAGAGATCGATGCCGGAACGCTCGCGCGCCCGTTCCCAGCGCTCGGATGCCGGTGTCTCGAACAGGAGGGCCGGATCGGCCTCGACCACATACCAGTCGCCGCGGGCGATCTCGGCATCGAGCTGGCCGGCGGCCCAGCCGGCATAGCCCAGGGTGGCAATATACCGTTCCGGTCCCTTGCCGGTGGCGATATCGGCCATCACCCGCGTGTCGTTGGTGACCGCGATCCCGGGCGTGACCATCA
>JALSRW010000180.1 GCA_026984595.1 Alphaproteobacteria bacterium | reverse complement strand
GACATGGCGAGCTTCGCCAAATACGTGGGCGGCTGTCCCGCCAACATCGCCGTCGGCTCGGCGCGTCTCGGCCTGAAATCGGGGCTGATCACCCGCGTCGGCGACGAGCATATGGGCCGCTTCCTGCGCGAGCAGCTCGAACGCGAGGGTGTCGATACCCGCTTCGTGATCACCGATCCCCGCCGGCTCACGGCGCTGGTCATCCTCGGCATCCGCGACAAGCAGCGTTTTCCTCTCATCTTCTACCGCGAGAACTGCGCCGATGCGGCCCTCACCGAGGAGGACATCGACGAAGCCTACATCGCTTCGGCGCGGGCGGTGGTGGTCACCGGCACCCATTTCAGCCGCGCCAACCTCGACGCCGCTTCCCGGAAGGCGATGCGGCTGGCACGCCGCCACGATGTGCGGGTGGTGCTCGACATCGACTATCGGCCGGTACTCTGGGGTCTGACCGGCCACGGGCTGGGCGAGGAGCGGTTCATCGCCGACGATCGGGTGACCGCCCATCTGCAGAGCATCGTTCCCGAATGCGACGTGGTGGTGGGCACCGAGGAGGAGATCCACATCGCCGGCGGGACCACCGATACGCTGGCAGCGGTGCGACGGTTGCGGGAGCTGGCACCGGAGGCGCTGATCCTCGTCAAGCGGGGGCCGATGGGCTGCACCGCCTTCCCCGGGGAGATCCCGGACGATCTCGAAAAGGGTGTGCACGGGCCCGGCTTTCCGGTCGCGGTCTACAATGTGCTGGGCGCCGGCGATGCCTTCATGAGCGGCTTTCTGCGCGGCTATCTGCGGGCACTGCCGCTCACCGATTCCCTGCGCTTCGCCAATGCCTGCGGCGCTTTCGCGGTATCCCGGCACGGCTGCGCCCCGGCGGTGCCGAGCTGGACCGAGCTCGACTGGTTCCTGCGCCACGGCAGCCGCGAGCGGGAGCTGCGCAAGGACCGCCGCCTCGCGCACATCCACTGGGCCACCACCCGCAGCCGCCAGTGGCCACAGCTTCTGGCTTTCGCCGCCGACCATCGCAGCCAGTTCGAGGAGCTGGCCGAACGCAGCGGCCGCGGTGCCGCCGAGATCTCGCGCTTCAAGGAGCTGGCGCTGGAAGCGGCCGCCCGGGGCGCCGCCGGCCGCAGCGACATGGGAGTGCTGCTGGACGATCGCTATGCCGCGGACGCGCTGGCCCGGGCCGCCGGCATGAACTGCTGGATCGGGCGTCCCATCGAGCTTCCGGGAGCGGTGCCGCTGCGTTTCGACGACGCCCGTGATCTCGGCACCCGTCTGCGCGAATGGCCCACCGGCCACTGCGTCAAATGCCTGGTCTTCTACCATCCCGACGATCCGGAGGAACTGCGCGCCGTCCAGGAGGAGCGCCTGCTGGCCCTGTTCGAGGCGGCGCGCGGAACCGGCCACGAGCTGCTGCTGGAGGTGATCCCGGACCGTGCCGAGGCGGCGGTGGACGAGCATACCCTGGCGCGGGCACTGGCCCGCTTCTACGAGCTCGGCATTCTGCCCGACTGGTGGAAGCTTCCCGATCCCGGCAACGATGCCGCCTGGCGGGCCATCGCCGCGGTCATCGAGGAGCACGACCCCTGGTGCCGCGGCGTCCTGCTGCTCGGGCTGGACGCCCCGGAAGCAGCTCTGGCGGCGAGTTTCGCGCGTGCCGCGCGGCATTCCGTTTGCAAGGGCTTCGCGGTCGGTCGTACGATCTTCGGCAATGCCGCCGAGCGCTGGTTCCGGGGGGAGATCGAGGAGGAAGGGGCGATCGCCGACATGGCCGCCCGCTACCGGCGGCTGATCGATCTCTGGCAGGAAGCGCGGGCGGCGGCCGACAGCGGCGGCCGCGCCGACAGAGGGAGGAATTGATGGCGGATCTGCTCCGGAAGAACCGAGGCCCCGATGGCGACGGGCTCGTCCATCGCGTCACCCCCGCAAGCGCCGGCTGGAAGCATGTCGGCTTCGAGCTCTGGCAACTGCAACCGGGACAGCGCCTGACGCAGGCCGCCGACGATCGCGAGCGCTGTCTGGTGCTGGTCGCCGGCCGGGCCGATATCGCCACCGGCGGGCAGCGCTGGGAGAATCTCGGCGAGCGCAGCAGCCCCTTCGAAGACCGCAATCCCCATGCCGTCTATCTGCCCGGCGGCCACGGTTTCGAGCTCGTCGCCCGCTCCTCGCTGGAGCTCGCCGTCTGCTCCGCGCCGGGCGGCGGATCCCACGAACCGCGGCTGATCCGCCCGGAGGACATCGCCCGCAGCACCCGCGGTACCGGCACCAATACCCGCCACATCCGGGACATCCTGCCCGAGAGCGAACCCGCCCACAGCCTGCTGGTGGTCGAGGTGATCACCCCCGGCGGCCATTGGTCGAGCTACCCCTCCCACAAGCACGACACCGACAATCTGCCCGAAGAATCGCAACTCGAGGAGACCTACTATCACCGTATCGACCCGCCGCAGGGCTTCGCCTTCCAGCGCGTCTACACCGACGATCGCTCCCTCGACCAGTCGATGGCGGTCGAGGACGGTGATGTGGTGATGGTGCCGCGGGGATATCATCCCTGCGCCGCGGCGCACGGTTACGACCTCTACTATCTCAACGTGATGGCCGGGCCGAAGCGGGTCTGGCGCTTCTCCACCGAACCCGCACATCGCTGGCTGCTGGAAGGCTGACGGCCGCTTCCGCAAAAAAACGGGCGGCTTCGACCCTGTCTGCCGCCCATGTCCAATCCCGGTGCCGATATCCTCGCTGGCACGCGCCTCGAAAACGGTACGCAGATCCGGCAACAACTCGGGCGTTCCGGGCTCACGGCCGGGGCGGTTCTGCTCCTTCGTCGCCGGAACGACAGCCGGCTCGTTCCGCCTTCGTGCCGCGAGCGTCCTCCCTTCAAAATCGTCCGACATTGTCGATCGTGCTGCGCCCCTGTCCACGGCGTCGATCCGGCGCTGCGCCCGATATGCGCCCGATTTGCGCCGTCTCGCGCGATAGGGCAAACTGTGCGGTGGCGCATTTCCGGGGCGACGAGCGGGATCCGCGAAGCCATGGCGAAAACCCTCGGACAGGCGCTGCGGGAACGACGCATGCGCCGCGGCGAGACGCAGGAATCCGCGGCCTATCGGCTCGGCTGTGACATCGGCACGTTGGGCCGCTGGGAGCGGCACCGGGCTCGCGTCACCTCCTGCCGCGAAGCCCTGCGGGCCTATTTGGGCTGCGATCGCCGGACCTTCGAGGAGCTTCTCCTCGCCCAGGCCGAAGCCGTCGAACGGGAACG
The DNA here is from genome assembly GCA_026984595.1 of Alphaproteobacteria bacterium. Classification (GTDB taxonomy): domain Bacteria; phylum Pseudomonadota; class Alphaproteobacteria; order Geminicoccales; family Geminicoccaceae; genus JALSRW01. The sequence continues at coordinate 241 of JALSRW010000180.1, read as the reverse complement.
GCGACGGCGGGCGGGTCCCCTTTGCGGGGATGCCGCCACCGCACCGGGGAGGCGGCAAATGGGCGGGTCCGCCGTCGGAGAGACGCGCACCGCCATCCTCGATCTCGACGCCCTATTCGCACGGGGCTGGAGCCTCGAGGAGATCACCCACAGCCTGCTCGACATCGACTACGAGACGGTCGAATCCCTGAAGCCGGGGGCACAGGGCGCGTTCGCGTACCGGAACGAGATCCACTCGCTC
>JALSRW010000179.1 GCA_026984595.1 Alphaproteobacteria bacterium | reverse complement strand
TCTCCTGACCGATCGCAACGAGATCGTCTGCCTGCTGCGACGCGGCGGCCGGGTGCGCTGGGTGAGCCCGTTCGCACGACTGGTCGATCCCGAGGATCCGAGCTCGGCGCGGATCCTCTGGAGCGCGCCGGTGCTGGCCGGGGATCGGCTGGTGATCGCCGGCTCGACGGGAGAGGCGGTCAGCGTTTCCCCCTATACCGGCGAGGTGCTGGGACGCATCCGCCTGCCCGCGCCGGTGCGACTGGCACCGATCGTGGTCGATGCCACCCTGCTGTTCCTGACCGAGAAGGGCGATCTGGTCGCCTACCGCTGAAACGCCCATATCCGCATCATGTCGCCAACCGTCGCCATCATCGGCCGGCCCAATGTCGGCAAGTCGACCCTGTTCAACCGCCTCGTCGGACGAAGGCGGGCGCTGGTCGACGACACGCCGGGGGTCACCCGTGACCGCCTCGAGGGACGGGCCCGGCTGTTCGACCTGGAGTTCCGGCTTCTCGACACCGCGGGTCTCGAGCCCGAGGGCCGGGACACGCTCGCCCGCCGGCTCGCCGCGCAGAGCCTGAAGGCGCTCGAGGAGGCCGATCTCGGCCTGTTCCTGGTCGATGCCCGGAGCGGCCTCACGCCGCTCGACGAGGAGATCGCCCATCTCCTGCGCCAGCAACGAAAGCCGGTGGTGCTCGCCGCCAACAAATGCGAAGGCCGTCGGGCCGAGGCCCTGGCCCTCGAAGCCTTCGCGCTGGGGCTCGGCGAGCCGGTGCTGCTGTCGGCCGAACACGGTCTGGGCCTGGACGAACTGGCCGAGGCGCTCCGCCCCCATCTCGAAGCGGCCGCCGCGGCTTCGGTGCAGGATGGCAGCCGGGCCGAAGGCCCGGATGGCTCTTCCACCATCCGCCTCGCAGTGGTCGGCCGCCCCAATACCGGCAAGTCCTCGCTGGTCAATCGGCTGCTCGGCGAGGAGCGGCTGCTGACCGGTCCCGAACCCGGTCTGACCCGCGATGCGGTCGATCTGCGCTGGTCCTGGCAGGGCCGCGATTTCACGCTGGTCGACACCGCCGGGCTGCGCAAGCGGGCGCGCATCGGCGAGCGTCTGGAGCGGGCCTCGGCCTCGGCGGCGGTGCGCGCCATCCACCGGGCCGATGTCGTGCTGCTGATGCTCGATGCGACGGCGGCGCTGGAGAAGCAGGACACGGTGATCGCCAACCTCGCTCTCGAGCAGGGCAAGGCGCTGGTTCTGGCCGCCAACAAATGGGATCTGGTCGAGAACCCGCGCGAATGCCTGGCCGAGATCCGCCATCGCGTCACCCATCGGCTGGGGCAGATCGGCGATGTTCCGGTGGTCACCATCTCGGTACGCACCGGGCGCAATCTCGATCGGCTGATGAAGACGGTCTGCGAGGTGTTCGATCGCTGGAGCCGGCGCATTCCGACCGGGCAGCTCAATCGCTGGCTGGCCGAGGTCGTCGCCCGCCACCCGCCGCCCATGACCGGCGGCCGGCGCAGCAAGATCCGCTACGCCACCCAGGTGACCACGCAGCCGCCCGAGATCCTGCTGTTCAGCAACCGACCGGCCCGGGAGCTGCCCGCGAGCTACCGGCGCTATCTCTTGCGTGATCTCAAGAACCGCTTCGATCTCGTCGGCGTGCCCGTTCGCCTCGAATTCCGGGCCGGCGAAAACCCCTACGCCCGAGGCGCGGCCGGCGCCGGCTGACGGCAGAGGATCTCGCCGTGCCGCCGGCAGGAGGGCAGCAGCAGGGGGAGAAGCTCCGGTGCCACCTGCGCCGGCGAAGGCTGCGCATCTTTCGCTTCGCCGGGAAAGGCCTCGGCCCGCAGGCGGGTGGCCATCGGCCCGGGATCGAACAGATTGACCCGAAGCGCGGTCTTGCGCACTTCGGCCGCATAGGATTTCACCAACGCCTCGAGCCCGGCCTTGGAGGCGGCATAGGCGCCCCAGTAGGCACGCGGTGCGCGCGCCACGCCATCGGTGACGAATACGGCGCGGCCGGCGGGAGCGGCGCGCAGCAGCGGATCGAGGGTGTGCAGGAGGCGCTGCGCGGCCAGCAGGTTGATCGTCAGCAGCTCCCGGAACCAGCCCGGATCGGCATGGGCGACGGGGGTGAGCTGTCCGAGCATGGCGGCGCAGGAAACCAGCCCGTCGAGTCTGCCGAAGCGGCGATAGATGCTCGGGCCCAGGCGCATGACGGCGTCCCCCTCGGCCAGATCGAGGGGCAGCAGGGTGGCCTCGCCGCCGGCCTCGCGCACCCGGTCGTCGGTCTCCTCGAGGCCGCCCTGGGTGCGTCCCAGCAGAACGAGATGGGCTCCTTCGCGAGCCAGCAGGGGCGCGAGCGCGGCGCCGAGACCGCGACTCGCACCGCTGATCAGGATCACCCGGTCGGCCAGTGCCGTCATGGGACGCCCTCCTCCTGGAGAAAGGAAAGCTGGGTTTCGCGGTGGCCTTCCTCGCAGTCGCGCAGGCGGATCGGATAATCGCCGCTGAAGCAGGCGTCGCAGAAGCGGGGCCGTTCCGCCACCCGCCGCGGCTCACCGACCGCCCGGTAGAGACCGTCCAGGGAGAGAAAGGCGAGACTGTCGACGCCGATGATGCGGGCCATTTCGGCGACCGAGAACCGGGCCGCCATCAGCTTCGCCCGCTCCGGCGTGTCGACCCCGTAAAAGCAGCTATGGGCCGTGGGCGGGCTGGCGATCCGCATGTGCACCTCGCGCGCGCCGGCCTGGCGGACCATGGCCACGATCTTCGTCGATGTCGTGCCGCGGACGATGCTGTCGTCGACCAGGATCACCCGCTTGCCGGCCAGCGTCGGACGGTTGGCGTTGTGCTTGAGACGCACGCCGAGATGGCGGATGTGGTCGGAGGGCTCGATGAAGGTCCGACCCACGTAATGGTTGCGGATGATGCCGAGCTCGAAGGGAAGGCCGGCTTCGCGGGCATAGCCGATGGCCGCGGCCACGCCGCTGTCGGGAACCGGCACCACGAGATCGGCCGGGGCCGGGGCCTCGCGGGCGAGCTCGGCGCCGATGCGCTTTCGCGTCTCGTACACGCCCCTGCCCTCGACGATGCTGTCGGGCCGGGCGAAATAGACATATTCGAAGATGCAGAAGCGCGAGCGGGTGGACCCGAAGGGAAAGAAACTGCGGATTCCCTCCGGGCCGGCGACGACGATCTCGCCGGGCTCCACATCGCGCAGGAACTCGGCACCGATGATGTCCAGGGCGCAGCTCTCGGAAGCGAAGATCCAGGCCCGACCCAGCCGGCCCAGCACCAGCGGCCGCACGCCGAGCGGATCGCGCGCAGCGACCACCGAGTCGTCGAACAATGCCACCAGCGACCAGGCCCCCTCGACCTGGGCCATGGCTTCGGTCAGCCGGTCGACGATGGTCGGCCGGCGGCTGCGGGCGATCAGATGGACCAGCACCTCGGTATCGGTGGTGGACTGGAAGATCGAGCCTTGCTCCACGAGACGGCGGCGCAGTCCGAGGGCGTTGGTGAGATTGCCGTTGTGGGCGATGGCCAGACCGCCGAAGGCGAATTCGGCGAACAGGGGCTGCACGTTGCGCAGCATACTGGCGCCGGTGGTCGAATAGCGGTTGTGGCCGATGGCCGCGTGACCGGGCAGCCCGTCGATCACCGATTGCTTGCCGAAATTGTCACCGACCAGGCCGAGCGCGCGATGGACGTGGAAATGCTCGCCATCGAAGGTGACGATGCCGGCCGCCTCCTGGCCGCGATGCTGCAGCGCATGGAGACCGAGGGCGGCATGGGCCGCCGCGTCCGGATGACCGTAGATGGCGAACACACCGCATTCCTCGCGGAAGCGGTCGTCGGCCTCGTGGATCCTGTGGCGCATGATGCACCCCGTCACTGCTCAGCGTTGGCCTTCGATGATCTTCTCGAGGGCCTGGTTGGCATCGGCCGGATAGCCGCTCCCCTCACGCAGCCTGCGCGCCCGCTCGACCGCCTCTTCGGCAGTGGAGCGAGCCTGCTCGGCGAGGCGTTCGGGCAGCAGCTCGCCGAGCCAGCGCGCACCCTGCTCGACATAGGGATAGGTGTAGCCCTTCACCACCCAGGAGGGCATGCCGCCGGCCTCCAGCAGGATGGCCGCGGCCAGATAGCCGGCGGTCACCAGGAAGGCCCCGCGCAGCAGGCCGAAAACGAGGCCCATGAACCGATCGAACAGCCCGGCGCCGCTCATCTCCACCCGCCGCGAGACGACCGAGGCCAGCAGCCGCAGCACGATGAAGGGAACCAGGAAGACCAGCGCGGCGCTCAGCAGATCGGTCGCCAGGTCGTTGGCCACCGCCTCCTTGATGATCGGGCGCACCTCGGCGAAGCCGTAATAGGCGGCGGCGAAGGCCCCGACCCAGCTCAGCAGACCCAGGATCTCGCGCACCGCACCGCGGGCCAGCGAGACCACCGCCGACAGCAGCAGCACCACCAGAACCACGAGATCGAAGGCGGTCAGGGACAAGCCGTTCCCTCCGCTGCTGCCCGCGTCACCCGCCGCGCACGACCGCTCGCAGCCAGCAGGGCGACCAGCTCGTTGAGGCGCCGCACCTCCTCTCGCTCGAGCCCCGCCGGCGGCGATTTCAGCGGCGGCAGGATGGCCCGACGAAAGCCCAGCTTCTGCGCCTCGCGCAGACGCGCCTCGGCCTGTCCCACGGCACGCACTTCCCCGGCCAGGCCGATCTCGCCGAAGACCACCGATTCCGGCGGCAGGGGCCGGTTCTCGAGGGAGGAGATCAGGGCGGCGGCCACCGCCAGATCGGCCGCCGGTTCCTGTACCCGCAGACCACCGGCGACGTTGAGATAGATGTCGCGTCCGGCGGTGACAAGGCCGCAGCGGGTCTCGAGCACCGCCAGCACCATGGCCAGGCGGTTGCCGTCCCAGCCGACCACCGCCCGCCGCGGCGTCGCCAGCACCGAGGGCGCCACCAGGGCCTGGATCTCCACCAGCACCGGCCGCGAGCCCTCCATGCCGGCGAAGACACAGCTTCCGGGCACGCGCTTGCTGCGATCGCCGACGAACAGTTCGGAGGGGTTGGCCACAGGCAGCAGCCCGGCCTCGCGCATCTCGAACACACCGAGCTCGTTGGCCGGCCCGAAGCGGTTCTTGATCGCCCGCAGCAGCCGGTACTGGTGGCCGCGCTCCCCTTCGAAATAGAGCACGGTGTCGACCATGTGCTCGAGCACCCGCGGTCCGGCGATCTGCCCGTCCTTGGTGACATGGCCGATCAGGAAGAGGGCGGTTCCCCGCTGCTTGGCGAAGCGGATGAGCTGGTCGGCGGCACAACGGATCTGGGAGACGGTGCCGGGTGCCGCCTCCAGATCGGCGGATGCCATGGTCTGGATCGAATCGATGACCAGAAGCCGTGGCGGCTCGCGCCCGTCCAGCGCCGCCAGCACCTCCTCGACCATCGTCGCCGAGGCGAGCCGCAACGGCGAATCCTCGAGCCCCAGCCGGCGGGCGCGGAGCTGGACCTGCTCGATCGATTCCTCGCCGCTCACATAGATGCCGCTGCGCCCGGAACGGGCGAGCCCGGCCGCCACCTGCAGCATCAGGGTCGATTTGCCGATCCCCGGATCCCCGCCCACCAGGATCGCCGAGCCGCGGACGATGCCACCGCCCAGCACCCGGTCGAATTCGGCGATGCCGGTGGCCATGCGTGGTGGTGGCGCCACCTCGCCGGCCAGCGCCACCAGCTCGAGGCGGTCGGCATGGCGGCGGGCCGAGGATCCGCCGCGGCCACGATGGACCTCCTCGGTGATGCTGTTCCAGGCGCCGCAGGCATCGCAGCGTCCGGTCCAGCGGGGCTGCACCGCACCGCAGCTCTGACATACGAAGCTTCGCCGCTCACGCGCCATTTCGGATACCTTCGGCGGTCCCGCTCAGTCCGCGGGAAGCATCTGCAGAACCCGAATCGGCCCCTCGGCACGACCATGGATGAACTGGTCGACATAGGGGTTGCCGCTGTGGTCGATCTCCTCGATCGATCCTTCCCAGATGATCACCCCATCATAGAGCATCGCCACCCGATCGGCGATCTTGCGTACGCTGGCCATGTCGTGGGTGATGGAGACGGCGGTGGCGCCGAGCTTGCGGACGGAGCGCCGCACCAGCTCGTTGATGACATCGGCCATGATCGGATCGAGACCGGTGGTGGGCTCGTCGAAGAACAGGATCTCGGGTTCGGTGGCGATCGCCCGGGCAAGCCCGACCCGCTTCTGCATGCCGCCGGAGAGCTCGGCCGGATAGAGATCGAGCACTTCGGCGCCGAGCCCCACCCTGGCCAGCACCGCCAGCGCCCGCTCGCGTGCTTCGGCGCGCCCGAGCTGACGACGCGCCAGCAGGCCGAAGGCGACATTCTCCCAGACCGGCAGGCTGTCGAACAGGGCCGCTCCCTGGAACAGCATGCCGAACTTGAGGCGGATCCGGTCGAGCGCCGCCGTGCGCGCTCCCACCACTTCCTCGCCATCCACCTGGATCGAGCCGGAATCGGCGGGCATCAGACCGAGAATGCATTTGAGCAGGACCGACTTGCCGGTGCCCGAGCCGCCGATCACCACCATCGACCGGCCGGCCGGAACGTCGAGATCGAGGCCCCGCAGCACATGGTTGTCGCCGAAACTCTTCCGGAGGCCGCGGATGCGGATCTTGGCCGGGGTCGGTTCATCGGCTGAAGAAGATCTCCGTGAGCATGTAGTCGGCGGTGAGAATGAGGATGGAGGCGGTGACCACCGCCCGGGTGGTGGCCGCGCCCACGCCCTGGGCGCCGCCGCGGGAATGATAGCCCATGTAGCAGCCCATCAGCGCCACGATGAAGCCGAACACCGCCGCCTTGACCAGACCCGACACCACGTCCTGCACCTCGAGATGGTCGAAGGTCCGGTTGATGTACTCGATCGGTCCGAAGCCCAGCTTGTAGACGCTCACCAGATAGCCGCCCATGACTCCGATCACGTCGGCCACCAGCACCAGAAGCGGCAGCATCAAGAGGCCGGCGACGAGCCGCGGGAACACCAGATAGCGCAGGGGATCGGTGGCCAGGGTGAGGAGTGCATCGATCTGCTCGGTCACCCGCATGGTGCCGAGCTCGGCGGCCATCGCCGCCCCCACGCGACCGGCCACCATCAGCCCGGCCAGCACCGGGCCGAGCTCGCGGGTCATCGACAGGACGACGATGGTGGGAATGGCGCCCGGGGCCTCGAAGCGGGAAAAGCCGGTGTAGCTCTGCAGGGCCAGCACCATGCCGGTGAAGATCGCGGTCAGCCCCACCACCGGCAGCGAGTAGTAGCCGATCTCGATCATCTGGCGGAGGATCTGGCGTGGATACCAGGGTCCGCGCAGACCGCGGAACATGCCGTCGAGCGCGAAAAAGGCGATTTCCCCGACGGTCTGCGACACGGTGAGGGTGGCGCGGCCGGTGGCGGCGAGCGGGTTCATGACGGATCCCTCGTGCCGTGATAGCGACGGCGAAAGCGACGGCCGAGCCGGGTCAGCACCTCGTAGCCGATGGTGCCCGCCTGCTGCGCGAGGCGATCGACGCCGTCGCTACCGCCGATGAGTTCGACCCGGGTTCCGGGAACCACCGCCTCCCCGGGCAATGCGCTCACATCGAGGCTGGTCAGATCCATGGACACACGTCCCGCATAGGGCACATCGACGCCGGCGATGCGCGCGGTAGCACGATTGCTCGCGGAGCGTAAGAGACCGTCCGCATAGCCCACCGGCACGGTGGCCACCCGCATCCCCGGCCGCACCGGATAGGTCGCGCCGTATCCCACCGTTGCCGGCGCCGTGATCTCGTGGACCTGGAGCACGGGTGCCGTCAGCCGCACCACCGGCTGCATGGGGTTGGCTCGTCCGGGTGTGGGGTTGACGCCGTAGAGCGCGACACCGGGCCGGCAGAGATCGAAACGGTATGCGGCGCCGAGGAAGATCCCCGAAGAAGCGGCGAGGCTGCGGGGAACTTCGTCGAAGCCCGCCGTCGCCAGCGTGAAGCGCTCCCGCTGGATGGCGTTGAGCGGATGCTCGGGCTCCTCGGCGCAGGCCAGATGGCTCATCACCAGACGCAACGCCAGGGGCTCGAGCTGCTCCGGCATCAGCGCCCGGGCAATCTCCGGAGCGAAACCGAGGCGGTTCATACCGGTGTCGATGTGCAGCGCCGCCGCCAGCTTCTGTTCGACGGCGCGGGCATAGCGCGCCCACAGTTCGAGCTCGCCCGGATGGTTGAGGACGGGGATCAGGCGATGGGCGAAAAGCACCTCCTCCTCGCCGCTGCCGACACCGTCGAGGAGGAAGATCTCGGCCTCGTGCAGGAGCCGCCGCAGCGCCACGCCCTCCTCGAGGCGGGCGACGAAGAAGCGGCGACAGCCGGCGGCGGCCAGCCGGGTGGCCACCGGCGCCAGCCCGAGACCGTAGGCATCGGCCTTGACCACGGCCGCCACCGCCGCCGGTCGTGCCCGTTCGCACAGCAGCGCGTAGTTGGCGGCGATCGCCTCGAGATCGATCTCCAGCTCCGCCACCGCCGCTCCGCGCACCGCGCCGCCCATCAGTACCCTTCCGGATAATCCGCCGATTCGAGATTGCGGAAGCGGCCGTAGTTGGCGTCGAACTGGAGATGGACGATGCCGATCGGGCCGTTGCGCTGCTTGGCGATGATCACCTCGGCCTTGTTGTGGCTTTCCTCCAGCCGCTCGCGCCAACGCGCATAACGCTCGTTGAACTTCTCGGCGCTTTCCTCGGGGCGCTGCTTGGGCTCGGCGCGGGACTGGTAATATTCGTCGCGATAGACGAACATCACCACATCGGCGTCCTGTTCGATGGTGCCGCTCTCGCGCAGATCGGAAAGCTGCGGCCGCTTGTCCTCGCGCTGCTCGACCGCCCGCGAGAGCTGCGAGAGGGCCAGCACCGGCACGTCGAGCTCCTTGGCGATGGCTTTCAGACCCTGGGTGATCTCGCCGATCTCCTGCACCCGGTTGCTCTGGGCATAGGCGCTGACGCCGCGCACGAGCTGCAGATAATCCACCACCACCAGCGACAACCCGTGGGTGCGTTTGAGACGACGGGCACGGCTGCGGATGGCCGCGATGGACAGAGCCGGCGTGTCGTCGATGAACAGGGGGCGGGCAGCGAGATCCTGGGTGGCACGGACGATGCGGTGGAAATCCTCTTCCTGGAGCTGGCCTCGCCGCAGATCGTCGGAGCCGATCAGGGCCTCGGCCGAAAGCAGCCGGGTGGCGAGCTGTTCCGCCGACATTTCCAGCGAGAACAGGGCGACCACGAAGTTCTCGTGCTTCAGCCCCTCGGCATCCGGGCCGTCGGCCCTGCTGGCGGCGGCATTGGCGGCGATGGTCACGGCCAGCGCCGTCTTGCCCATGCTCGGGCGGCCGGCCAGGATGACGAGATCGGAGCGCTGCAGGCCGCCGAGCTTCTCGTCCAGCCCCTTGAGGCCGGTCGGCACACCGATCACATGGCCGGTCTTGTTGTAGGCCGAATGGATCAGCCGGACGGCACTTTCCAGCACCTCGGGAAAGGCGCGGAATTCGCCCCGCACCTCGCCCCGCTGGGCGAGCTCGAAGAGCTTCTGCTCGGTCTTCTCGATCTGCTCGAGACCGCTCGCCCGGTTGGCCGGGTCGAAGGTCTCGTTGACCACCTCCTCGCCGATCTCGATGAGCCGCCGCTTGATCGCGAGATCATGGACCACCCGCGCATACTCGGCGGCGTTGACGATGGTCTCGGCGGCACGGGCGATGCGCGCCAGATACTCGCCGCCGTCGAGTTCGCGCAGGGTCTCGTCGGTGTCGAACAGATGGAAGAGGGTGTTGTGATCGGCGAGCTGGCCGCGACCGATGCGCTCGGCGCAGGCCTCGAAGATGCGGCGATGCACCGGCTCGAAGAAATCCTCGGCGCGCAGGAAATCGCCGATCTGGTGATAGGTGTCGTTGTTGACCAGGATGGCGCCGAGCACCGCCAGTTCGGCACGCAGATTGTGCGGCAGGGTGCGCAGCGGCTCGGCCTGCTGCGGCGCGGCCATGGGTTCCGGAAGGGATGTCGACATGGACCCCAACGTAGCATGAAGCGACGGGCTGACGAGCCCTTTGCAGCGCAAAACCGATGCGGGAGCAAGGCCCCAGTTCGCGGTTGCCGGAGTCGCGGCGGGCCGCCGCCGGCAACGGGCGCAACCTCTCCGCGGCAGCCCGCCGGCGATTTCCTAGCCGGGCGGCCCGGCCTGCCGCGACCCGGCCGGCGGCCGCTCCTTGCGCTCTCCCACCTGGGCCTCGGCCTGGGCGATCAGCTCCTCGACCTTGTCGGGGTCGAGGCGCATGCGCTCGTACTGGGCCTGCACGAACATCAGGGTCTCGGCGGAATAGGCCTTTTCCGTGCCGCTGTCGTCGAGGCACTGCTCGGCGAGTTCGAGGGCCATGCGGATGCCGACGTAATGCGGCGTGGCGATGCCGGCCTTGACGCACAGCGCGGCGAGGCAGCGCCGATCACTGCTGTAGAGCAGCCGTCGCACCACGCGGATGCCGAGCCGCGTCATCACCGTGAAGGCGGTCTCGAAGGCGGCGATGTCGCCGTCGCGCAGGAAGGTCAGCAGATCCTCGCCGTCGAGATCGCCCGATACCCAGCGTTCCCGCAAATGCCGCTCCAGGCCGCGATCGCCGTGCTCGCGCGCCACCAGGCTGACACTGACCCGCTCGCGGATCGCATCCATGATGCTCCGTGCCTGCTGGGGCGAGATGCGACGATCCCGCAGCAGCTCCCACTCCAGCCGGTCGCCGATGACGCCGACGAGCTGCTCGACCAGCTCGTAGGGCAGCGCCGGGCGTTTGACCAGGCGGTCCTGCACCGGCCGGCTCTCACGGTATTCCTCGGCGATGCGCTCGAGGGTGCGACGCGACAGCTCGGCTCCGGCATTGCCGGTGAGCCGCACCACCACCTGCTCGTCGCCGCTGTCGACCAGGGCCTCCGAGACCATTTCGGAGATGCGCTCGCGGCCGGCGACCGCGAGCGCATACTGGATGCTGTTGGTGCGGACGATCTCGACCAGCTCCTCGTCGCTGAGCACCGGACTGCGCTCGAGGATCGGCCGGGCGATCTCGATATCATCACGGGCCAGCCGCGAGGCGACATCGGCCGGCAGCTCCTCGCAGTCGGCCACCGCCTCGGCGAGCCGCTGACGCACCTCCTTTTCGACATCCCGGACCAGCAGCAGCAGCACCGCCTTGGCCAGGCCCGCATTGTCGGTGGTCGCCAGCTCTCCGTACTGGCTGCCGAACTTGGCGGCGATGTTGGCGCGGGCCTGTGGCGAACGGGTGCGCCTGAGCTCCTCGACATCGGCCATACCGAGTTTCTGCTGCTCGGCAAAGGCCGCACCCTGCTCGAGGAGCCTCTGTCTTCGCCGACCGAGGGGGAGAGATGTCGCCGCCGTCACCGATGTCCGCCACGCTGTCCCGAGGAAGTGCAAGGTCGGGCCGTCGCCGGATCGACCTTCCTCCACCTGCGCCAGCCATGCTAAAGGGCGGCAGGTTAAGAAAGCGTGTAAGAAGGTCGGAGAGCGGGATGACCGTGGATCTCGATGCCGCCGCCATCGGTCGCGGCACCGCCCGCCTTCTGGCGACGCTCGATTTCGCGGTGCTCGCCGAGTTTCCGCTGGCCAACGGCAGGCGGGCGGATCTGTTCGCCCTCGGCCACGACGGCACATGTGTCATCGTCGAGATCAAGAGCTCGCTCGCCGACTATCGCGCCGATCGCAAATGGCGCGAATATCTGCCCTGGGCCGATCGCTTCTATTTCGCCGTCGCGAGCGGCTTTCCGCATCATCTGCTGCCCCCGGAGGAGGGGCTCCTCCTCGCCGACCGCTTCGAGGGGACCATCCTGCGCGAGGCCCCGTCGCGACCCCTCGCCGCCGCCCGCAGGCGGAGCCTGACCCTGCGCTTCGCCCGCCTCGCCGCCTCGCGGCTGGCCAGGCTGACGGATCCGCCACCCGGCTGAGCTCAGCCCTCGAGCAGCCATTCCTCGATCAGGAAGCGGGCGATGCTGTCGGCACCCGGTAGACGCACCGGCGGGCTCTCGGCCAGCAGCTCGGCACGGCCGAACCAGGCCGCATCCTCGAGCTCGGCGTGGTCGATGCGCAGCGTCCGGTCCACCGCCTCCGCCCGAAAGCCCAGCATCAGCGACTGGGGAAAGGGCCAGGGCTGGGAGGAACGGTAGCGCACGGCACCGAGCGCGAGTCCGACTTCCTCGGCGACCTCCCGTCGCACGGCGTCCTCGAGCCCCTCGGCCGGCTCGACGAAACCGGCGAGAGTGGAATACATGCCCGCCGGAAAGCGGGGCGACCGTCCGAGCAGGCAGCGATCCCCGAAGGTCACCAGAACGATCACCGCCGGATCGGTGCGGGGAAAGACTTCGAGCCCGCAGCTGGCGCACAGACGGACATGGCCGCCATGGATGGAGCGTGTCGCCCGGCCGCAGGCGCCGCAGAAGCGATGCCGCGCATGCCAGTGCACGAGCGCCCGCGCATAGGCCAGCAGGCCGGCATCGCGACGTGGCAGCAGGCTGCCGACACTGCGCAGCTCGACCATGTCGATGGCCGTGAAGGCGCCGCCCTCCTCGGGCCAGACGAAGACCGCGCGATCCTGCAGCAGGCCCAGGAAGATGGCCTCCTCGGGAAGCGACCCGCCGAGCTCGCCCAGCGGCAGGAGACGGGCGCGCGGTCCCTCTTCCTGCTCCTGTACCGGCACCCGCAGCCCGGCCATCGGCAGCACCAGGCTGGTCGCATCGCGGCGGCGCGCGGCCAGCCACTGCGCATCGCCGCGCAGCTCGGCGCAGCGGTCGAGATCGCGCGTGGAATAGACGTGCGGCGGCGGATTGCGAGGCCGGTCCGGCCGGCCCTGTCGCCCCTGCGACATCCCCCTTCCCCTCGCACTGGCCCCTTGCACTGGCGCTCGTTCGGCCCGATATTGCAGCCCGGAAGGCTGGATGCGGACGGCGCGCTCGCCAACCCGGTCAGGTCCGGAAGGAAGCAGCCGTAACGAGGTCGGTGCCGGGTCGCATTCCAGTCTTCCCCCCTCCATTCATGCGCCCGATCGGATGGCTTCCGCAACCGTATCCTCACAAGCCTACCGGGTTCTCGCCCGAGCATATCGGCCGCAGCGCCTGTCGGAACTGGTCGGTCAGGACGCCATGGTGCGGACCCTGCGCCATGCCTTCGAATCGGGACGTATCGCCCATGCCTTTCTGCTCTCGGGCATCCGCGGCATCGGCAAGACGACCACCGCACGGATCCTCGCCCGCGGCCTCAACTGCACGGGGAGCGACGGCCGGGGCGGTCCGACCACCGAACCCTGCGGTGCCTGCGAGAGCTGCCGGGCGATCCTCGAAGAGCGCTCGCTCGATGTCATCGAGACCGACGCCGCTTCCCATACCGGCAAGGAGGATGTGCGGGAGATCATCGAGGGGGTGAAATACGCGCCGAGTGCATCGCGCTTCAAGATCTACATCTTCGACGAAGTGCACATGCTCTCGGACAAGGCCTGGAATTCGCTGCTGAAGACGGTCGAGGAGCCTCCTCCCCACGTCAAGTTCCTCTTCGCCACCACCGAGATCCGCAAGGTCCCGGTGACCGTGCTGTCGCGCTGCCAGCGCTTCGATCTGCGACGGGTGGATACCGAGCGGCTGGCGGCGCATCTCGAAGGCATCTGCACGCGGGAGGGGATCACCGCGGAGCCGCGGGCACTGGCCCTGATCGCGCGGGCGGCCGAAGGATCGGTGCGGGACGCCCTGTCGCTGCTGGATCAGGCGGTAGCCAGCGCCGAAGGCACGGTGCGGGCGGCCGAGATCGAGGCCATGCTCGGCCTCGCCGACCGTACCCGGCTGCTCGATCTCTTCGAGGACATCCTCGCCGGACGCACCCGCGAAGCGGTCACCCGTTTCGCCGAGCTCTATGGGCTGGGTGCGGATCCGGCGGCGGTGATCCGCGATCTGCTGGAGGTCACCCACTGGCTCACCCGCATCCGGCTCGATGCCGGCGATGCCCTGGAGACGACCTTCGATGCGGCCAGCGTCGCCCGGGCGCGGGCGATGGCCGAGGGGGTGTCCCATCCGGTACTGCAGCGGCTGTGGCAGATGCTGCTGAAGGGGCTCGAGGATGTGCGCATGGCCCCCGACGCCTGGGCGGCGGCCGAGATGCTGCTGGTGCGTCTGACCTGCGTCAGCGACCTGCCGCCGCCGGGAGAACTCGCCCGCATGCTCGACCGTACTCGCGGCGAGCGCCCGGAGACTCCGGCCGCGGAGGGACTTCCCCCGCCCGCACCGGCGAGCGGCCGGGCATCCCTCGCCCCGGTCGAGCCCCCGCGGGCGCGGCTGGAGATCCCCGATTTCGCCGCGCTGGTCGATCTGCTGAAGAAGCATGGCGAGCCGCTGCTGGGAGCGGCACTGTTCGAGAGCGCCCATCTCATCAGCTTCGAGACCGGCCGCATCGTGCTGCGTCTCGAACCGGGTCTTTCCAGCGATCTGCCCAACCAGCTCTCGCGCGCCCTCAAGCGCCTCACCGGACGCGGCTGGGTGGTCGCTCTCGGCCGTGAGGAGGGCGCACCCAGCCTCGCCGCACAGCAGGCGCTGGAACGCCAGCGGCGGATCGAGGCGGTGCGCCGGGATCCGCTCGTGCGCGCCGCTCTCGAAACCTTTCCCGGTGCCCGGATCGTCGATGTCAGGGGGACCGACGATTCCGCGGCATCGACGGATCAGCGGAAGACGGGTGAGTCATGAAGAACATCGCCAACATGTTCAAGGAAGCGCAGAAGCTGCAGGAGCGCATGAACGAGATGCAGGCGCGCCTCGCCGAGCTCGAGGTGGAGGGCAGCGCCGGCGGCGGCCTCGTGCGCGTGGTGATGGACGGCAAGGGCCAGCTCCGGCGGGTCGAGATCGACAAGTCACTGGTCGATCCCGAGGAGGTGGAGATCCTCGAGGATCTGATCCTCGCCGCCGCCAACGACGCCAAGAGCAAGGTCGAGGCGCGGGTGCAGGAGGAGATGGGCAAGCTCACCGGCGGCCTTCCCCTGCCACCGGGAATGAAGCTGCCATTCTGAAGCGCGCATGGCCGCCGCCGAAATCGACCGGCTGATCCGCCTCCTCGCCCGGCTGCCGGGACTGGGGCCGCGCTCGGCGCAGCGGGCGGCGCTGGCCATGCTCAAGCGCCCCGAGATCCTGATGACGCCCCTGGCCCAGGCGCTCCTGGAATGTGCCAGCCGCATCGCCCGCTGCGGCGTTTGCGGCAATCTCGACAGCCGCGATCCCTGTTCCATCTGCAGCGACGAACGGCGCGATGCCGGACTCGTATGCGTGGTCGAGGAGGTCGAGGATCTGTGGGCCATGGAACGGGCCTCGAGCTTTCGCGGCCGCTACCATGTGCTGGGCGGCACCCTTTCGGCGCTCGACGAGGTGGGACCGGAGGAGCTCGGGGTGGGCAGGCTCCTTGCACGGGTCGGCGAGGGGTCCATCCGCGAGGTCATCCTCGGGCTGAGTGCCACGGTGGAAGGACAGACCACCGCACACTATCTGGCCGAACGGCTGCAGCCGCTGGGCGTGGCGGTGACCCGGCTCGGGCAGGGGGTTCCGATCGGCGGCGAACTCAACTATCTGGATGAGGGTACTCTGGAAGCCGCCCTGCGTGCCCGCCGGCCGGTCGGCTGACCGGGCATCGTATCGAGAAACGGGTTCGATCATGGCGATCCTGCGCATACTCGAGGTTCCGCATCCGGTCCTGAAACGACGGGCCGCTCCGGTGGCGCGGGTCGATGAGGAGGTCCGCCGCCTGGTGCGTGACATGTTCGAGACCATGTACGAGGCTCCGGGCATCGGTCTCGCCGCTCCCCAGGTGGGTGTGGGCAGGCGGCTCTGCGTCGTCGATGTGAGCGAGGACAAGAACGCGCCGCTGTGCCTCGTCAATCC
>JALSRW010000178.1 GCA_026984595.1 Alphaproteobacteria bacterium | reverse complement strand
GTTCCTTTTCGGTCACCGGCTCGGCGAAGGCCACCCCTTCATTCCGCTCGAGCAGGGCCACGGTTTTCTCCAGCGCTTCGGGCCCGGTGCCGGCCGGCAGTGCCACGGTCAGCACCACCGGCTGCAGCGCGGCCCGGCGCACCACGGCATCGGCGAGGGCGGCAATCGCCAGTGCCAACACCGCCAGAGAAGTCGCGGCGGCCAGGATCCACTGGAGGAAGCGGCTGACGCCATGCTCGGCCAGGGGCAGATCGAGATCGATGTCCTTCATTCCTTTCCCTTCAATCGGCCGCGGCCAGCGGACAGGACAGCGTACCGCTGTTGAGCCGCCCTTCGGTCATCTCCAGGACGGGAAAACGATACCGCTGCAGAAGATCGTTGCTGTGGGTCGCGAGCAGCACTGCCGTTCCTTGCCGGTTGAGTGCCGTGAACAGATACATCAGACGCTCGGCACGGCGGGTATCGAGGTTGCTCAGCGGCTCGTCGGCCAGGAGCAGGCGCGGACGGGTGATCACGGCACGGGCGATGGCTACGAGCTGACACTCCCCCGTCGACAGTCGCGGCGGCGGCAATTCCGTGAGGTCACCGAGACCGATCCAGCCCATGAGATCCGAAACCAGCCGGGCGACGGTCTCCTCCTCCACCCGGTTGATGCGCAGCGGCAGCGCCACATTGTCGAAGGCGGTCAGATGGTCGAGCAGCCGGAAGTCCTGGAAGACGACGCCGATCCGCCGGCGCAGGCGGGCCCGCTCGATCTCGTCGATCCGGGCGATGTCCCGGCCGAAGAGGGTGATCGAACCGCGGCTGATGGGCGCCGACAGGCTGATCACCCGCAGCAGCGAAGTCTTGCCGGCTCCGCTCGGTCCCACCAGAAAATGGAAACTCGCCGCCTTGAGCGTCAGGTCGATATCGTGCAGAACCTCGCTGCCGGCAGCGTAGCGCATACCGACCGACCGCAACCGGAGAATGACCGTCTCTTGCGGCGCCAAGAGGACCTCGGGAATGGCGAGAGCGTGGACAGACTTGCACAAAACGGTTTGGTCGTCCAGGGTTCGATCAACCTCAAGGCGAAATCCCTCCCGGCCTTGCTGAGGATCCCCGGCGCCGATGATCATCACCTGTCCGAGCTGCCAGACGCGCTTCAGGATCGACCCCCGGGCATTGGGCCCGCGCGGCAAGATGGTACGCTGCTCGCAATGCGGGCATCGCTGGTTCGCCGAGCCACCGGCCGAGGAGCTCGAACCGCCGCCGCTGCCCGAGAACTCGCCGCTGGAAGCAGCCGTCGAGGAGGGGGCGGCGGCCATGGCGACGGCGCGGCCCGGTACGGTCACCCTCCTCGGCTGGCTGCTGGTGGTGCTGGTCATCCTGCTGGTGGCGGCGATGGTGCTGGGGCGCAACGAGATCGTCGCCGCTTGGCCGCCGGCCGCCACCCTGTACCGAACGCTGGGCCTCCCGGTCACCATGGCATTGGGCCTCGAACTGCGGGATCTCGAGTCCGAGCGGCTCGAGGAAAACGGCGTGTCGGTTCTGCGAATCACCGGCGAGATCGCCAACCGGACGGGCCAGGAACGGATCATCCCACCCTTGCGGGTGGCGCTGCTCGATGCCGAGGGTCGCGAGCTCGATTTCGGCCTGTTCGACCCGCCGCGGCGGCGGCTGGGGCCGGGGGGGCTCGCCCGTTTCGAGGCACGCCTCGTCGATCCGCCGGCGGAGGCGGTGCGCTTCCTCGTCACCTTCGCCGGCAGTACGGCCTACGGCTCGTGAGACCGGGACCTTCGCCGATGGCCCGTGCCCTCACCGAGGCCCGCGCCGCCGCGGCCCGCGGCGAGGTGCCGGTGGGAGCCGTCATTGTCGACGAGGGCGGGCGACTGCTGGCCGCCTGCGGCAACGCCATGCGCAAGGAGAAGGACCCCACCGCCCACGCCGAGCTGCTGGCGATTCGCGCCGCGGCGAAACGGCGGGGCACGATGCGCCTGGTGGATTGCGACATCTATGTCACCCTCGAACCCTGCCCGATGTGCGCCTACGCCATCGGCCTCGCCCGCCTGCGCCGCCTCTACTACGGTGCCGAGGATGAAAAATGCGGCGGTGTCGACCATGGCCCGCGGATCTTCGACAGCTCGGCCTGCCATCACCGCCCGGAGGTCTATGGTGGCATCGGCGAGCGCGAGAGCGCACGCCTGCTACGGGACTTCTTCGCCGACCGGCGCGGCCGACCCGGGAGGCCCCCCGCCGACTGAACGGGCGAGGCCGGGCAGAACCTTTCCCCTCGTTTCCCGCGGCAGCAGCCCGGGATCGGGGCCGGCCGCCGGCGGAAAGCGCGGGCGGCGGTGCCGTCGCGGGCGACCGCCGCCGCGATGCCGTCCGCCGGCCGCAGCCGACGAGGGCTGCGGCTCAGGCGACCTGTCGCGCCGCCTGCAGGAAGCCGTCGATTTCCTGGCGCAGGGCCTTGGCCCGGGTATCGAGATCGGCGACCGCGGCCGACAGAGTCGCATCGGTGGCGCTGCCCTCGGCCGCCCCGACCGCCGCCGTCACCGTGGCCACCGCCCGGGACACCTCGTCCATGCGCCGGGCGATGTCCTGAACCACCGCCGCCTGCTGCTCGACCGCCGAAGCGATCGAGGAAGCGGCACCATCCGCCTCCGCCACCCGCGCGGCGATCCGTCCGAGGACCGAGGTCACATCGCCGATCACCCCGCGCATCTCATCGGCCCGGCGGCGGATGGTCTCGGTGGCCTTGCCGGTCTGGCTGGCGAGGGTCTTGACCTCGCCGGCGACCACCGCGAAGCCCTTGCCCGCCTCGCCGGCATGGGCGGCTTCGATGGTCGCGTTGAGTGCCAGGAGATTGGTCTGTTCGGCGATGTCGCGGATGGTCTCCACCACCGAGGCGATCTGTTCGGCGGTTTCGGTCAGTCGTGCCGCCGCCTCGCGCGACTGCTCGGCCTCGGTGGCCGCGGAACGCACCACATCGGCGGACAGGGTGGCATTGTTGGCGATATCCTGGACCGAGGCGGTGAGCTCTTCCACCGCCGCCGCCACGTTCTGCACGTTGCCGGCGCTCTCCTCGGAAGCATCACCGACATCGCGGGCGATCTCGCCGAGCCGATCGGCGGTGGTGCCCACATCCTCGGCCACGCTTTTCACTTCCGCCTCGAACTTGGCGGTCAGATCCTGGAAGCTCTTGCTGCGTTCGGCGATGCGGGCGATTTCGGTGTTGGCCAGGGTGGCCCAGCGGGCATAGTCCCCGGACAGGCCCTGAACCAGAATGCGCCGATAGTATTCGTTGTTGGCCACATGCCCGAGGGTCTGGCCGAGCTCGCGCACGAAGGTGTCGGCGAGGTCGGACAGCCGGTTGACGTCACGGGCGAGCGTGCGCAGCAGCCCGCGATCGTGGAGGAACACGACCCGTTTCTGCAGATCGCCTTCGGCCGCCGCGGCACAAACTTCGGCGATCTTCCGCAGACGGCTGCCCGCGCGCCAGGCAAGGGCCGCCGTGATCGCAGCCAGCAGGACCACC
>JALSRW010000177.1 GCA_026984595.1 Alphaproteobacteria bacterium | reverse complement strand
GATCAGCGGCCGCTAATCGAGGCGACCGCCCAGGCAGTCCGGGTACTCGCCACCTTTCCGGCAGGGGTGGGTGGTGCAAGAAGGAGGCTGAGAATGTACGATGCGCTGGGTCTCGAAGGAACCCGCGTAGTGATGATCGCCATCATGGTGGCGCTCGGCGCCGGCGGCATCGCGGCACTCTTCATGGCATTGTTCTGGCCGAAGCGCTGGCGTCTTCCCTATAGTGCCGAGGTCGGCTTCGTCGCGATCCTGGTGGGGCTCCTGTTCTTCGCCGAATACAGCAGCACCAAGACCTATCGCGCCTACGAGAGCCGGCTGCCCGCCGTCGAGAGCCTAGGCGGTGCGGCAGAGGCACCTTCCGGGCAGACGTTCGACCGCGAAATCACGGTTCTCGCCTTCCAGTGGGGCTTCATCTTTTTCGACGAAGACGGAAGGGCCAGTCGCAACGCCGTCAAGGTGGCGCCCAACGAGCGGGTGCTGTTCCGGATTCTCAGCAACGACGTCATCCACGGCTTCAACATTCCGCTGGCGCGGCAGACCGCCGAGCTCGAGCCGGGCACCGTCAGCTATATCTGGATGCAGGCGCCGGAGACCAGCGGCAAATTCCTGATCCAGTGCCTGAATTACTGTGGCCTGGGCCATGCCCAGATGAAGGCCTGGCTGGTGGTGGGTGACCAGGAAGAAGGGGGAGACGAAGCATGAGCGGCACCGCGTTCGGCAAGCCCGGTGAGGAGGTCCGCTGGGCGCCCGGCAATCTGCTCAAGGATCTTTCCATCCTCGAGTTCTTCTTCTCCAACGACTACCGGATCCTGGCCCTCAAGAGCCTGTTCACTTCCTTCGTGATGTTGGCCCTGGCCGGTCTGTTCGCTCTCACCTTCCGGATCGAGCTGACGACCCCCGGCATCCAGTTCCTGGGAGCGCGTCCCTACATGGGTCTGATGACCGTACACGGGATGCTGATGGTGTTCGGCTTCCTGATCCCGATGATCATCGCGCTTTCCTACTACATGGTGCCCAAGGTGCTGCGCACCGAGCGTCTGCTGTGGGCACCGCTCGCCCAGTGGAGCTACTGGCTGCTGATCGCCGCTGCGGTGCTGCTGGTGATCGGTCGCCCCGACTTCACCTGGACGGTCTATGCGCCGATGAGCCTGCGGGTCGGTGGCGACCTCGCCTGGATGGGCTATTTGGCGGTGCTGCTGGTCGCCGTCTCGGAGTTCCTGGCGGGCGCGGTGCTGCTGCGCAATGCCCTGGCCTGGCCCGGCAGTCTACGCGACTACCCGCTCATGGGCTGGGGGATGCTGACCGAGGGAATCATGCTGCTGTTCTCGACCCCGGCCCTCGGCGCCGTGGGGCTGATCCTGCTCACCGACTGGATGGGCACCACGGCCCTCTTCGACCCGGCACGGGGCGGCAGCACCACGACCTTCCTTTGGCTGTTCTGGTTCTACGGCCACCCGGCGGTCTATCTCCCGCTGGTGCCGGCGATCTCTATCGTCTACACCCTGCTGCCGCGCTTTCTGGGGCGGCCGCTGTGGAGCAAGACCTCGGCGATCATCGCCTTCCTGTTGCTGCTGGTGCTTTCCTTCGGCGTCTTCCACCATCATTTCCAGCCTGCGGTCTCGGTCCACGGTTGGGTGCAGCGGGCGTTCCAGATCCTCACTCTGCTGATCTTCATCCCGAGCACGCTGCATGTGTTCAACTGGGTCGCCTCCCTCCTCGAGGGCCCCATTCCGCCGCAGGGACGCAGCGCCGTACCTTTCAAGTTCCTGATCGGCGCCATCTTCTTCATCATCTTCGGCGGCGTGACCGGCTTCCTGAACGCCCAGATCGCCATCGATACCGACTTCATCCACAATACCTATTGGATTCCCGGGCATTTCCACGCCATGTTCCTGGGCTTCTGCGCCCAGGTGGCGGTCGCGGGCATCTACTATCTCTATCCCTACTTCACCGGTCGCATGTACAATCAGCGCCTCGCCAACCTGCATTTCTGGCTGTGGCAGGTGGGAATCTTCGGCCAGGTGGCCTTCATGTACGCGTTGGGCTACGCGTTCTTCCCGCGCTGGGTGGTCGATTACCTGCCGCTGCCGCTGTGGTCCTCCCTGCAGCTCTGGCTCACGATCAGCGTCTATCTGGTGGGCCTCGGCTTCCTCGTCTTCATGTGGAACTTCCTGCGCAGCTACCGCCGCGGTGAGGCGGTCACCACCGATCCTTGGGAGCTGCCGGCTCCCGCCACCGCAGCGTTCGGCCCGGCGCCGGCCGTTTCCGGGGGAGATTGATCATGATCCTGCGCTTCTGGCTGGTCTTCGGCATCCTCTTCGTCGGCATCGCCTGGTATCTGATGGTACCGGCGTCGCCGCCGCCCCATCAGGCGGTCGCCCGCAGCTTCACCGAGGAGTACCGCGAGGCGGGCCTGCTGCCTCCGCCCGGCGGTGCCGTGGAGAGCGAGGAAATCGAGCACGACGTCTTCGAGGTTCCGCCGACCGATGCCGAGCGGGTTCCGCCCGGCGAGGAGGAAGGGGCCGGACTCGAGATCCTGGCCCAGGGCACGGCCGCGGAGGTCGACGCCGCCCTTGCCGGGACGATGGCGGGCAAGATGGCCAAGGAGGTGGTGCTGGAGATGTCGGAATGGCGTTTCGCCCAGCCACGCCTCGATCTCGCCACCGGCGACATCGTCCGTCTCACCGTCCGCAACAGCGGCAATACCCCGCACGAGTTCATGATCATGTCCAAGGGGGCGATGGAGGGGGTGACCTACCGTCTCGCCCGCGCCGACTGGAATCTGACCGAGCACGAGGCGGTGGTGGAGAAATCCTTCCTGCTGCCGGGCGAGGAGGTGCAGATCGCCTTTCGCGTAAAGCAGCCGGGCATGTGGATGTACATGTGCATGTTCCCCTATCACATGCAGCTCGGCATGATGGGCATGCTCATGGCCTCCGGCGATGGCGGAGCTCCGATGCAGATGGAGGGCGACTCCAACAAGATGAAAATGTGACCGGCCACGGCGGGGCGCGGCTCGCGGATGCTGCGCCTCAGACCGCCCGGGCGCCGTAGTAGAGGGTCACCGTGTGGCGGGCTTCGGCGAAGAACAGCCAGCGCTCGAGTACCACCCCCAGCGATAGCGACAGGGCGGCGAAGAGCGAGGCCGGCAGCGCCAGCAGCCGCCCGAGGAACGGCAGCAGCAATCCGATCGCCAGCGGCACCAGGAACGCGGTGGCGACCGTCAGGCGGCGCAGTTTGCGGGCATGCTTGCGAGCGATCCGGAACCCCATTTCCCGCAGCAGATAGTTGGCCTCGCTGTGGGGCGGCTCGAACAGGCGGACGGTGCCCGCGGGTCCGAGCCCGGTGGCGCTCTCGACGGAAGCTACCGGCGCCGCCCTGTCCGCCCGCCGCCAGGCCCGTGTCTGTACGAACCAGGCGGCGAGCAGCGCCGCAGGCAGGCCGTGCAGGAGACCGGTGGGAGGCCGCTCGCCGAACAGATAGAACAGGAACAGGAGCCACACGGCACCGCTCACCAGGGC
>JALSRW010000176.1 GCA_026984595.1 Alphaproteobacteria bacterium | reverse complement strand
AAGCGGCTGCACCGTTTCGCTCTGGGCGAAGAGGAAAAACGCTGTCGCACGGCGCTCGATCTCGCCGCTTCGGGCCGTAAGGTGGCGCTGGTCTGTTCCGGCGATCCCGGGATCTACGCGCTCGCCGCGCTGGTTGTCGAACTGCTGGACCGGGAAGGCGCGCTGCGGCCGGAATGGGAGCGGGTCGAACTCGCCGTCTGTCCCGGGATTTCGGCCATGCAGGCCGCCGCCGCCCGCATCGGCGCACCCCTGGGCCACGATTTCTGCGCCGTGTCCCTGTCCGATCTGCTGACCCCTCGGGAAACCATCCTGCGCCGGCTCGAAGCGGCGGCGGCCGGCGATTTCGTGCTCGCCCTCTACAACCCGGTTTCGCGGCGAAGGCGCGAACTGCTGGCCGCCGCACGGGACATCCTGCTGCGGAGCCGCCCGGCGGGAACACCGGTGGTGATCGCCCGCAATCTCGGTCGCCGAGGCGAGAGGGTGGAGGTCGTGACCCTCGCCGAGCTCGAACCCGACGGTATCGACATGCTTTCCCTGGTGATCGTCGGCAGCAGCCGGACCCGGCAGTTCGCGACCATCGACGGCCGCTCACTGGTCTATACGCCGAGGGGGTACTGCGGCACATGACGGTGCATTTCATCGGTGCCGGACCTGGCGCCGCCGATCTCATCACCCTGCGCGGGCTCGAACTCCTGCGCCGCTGCCCGGTCGTTCTCTACGCCGGTTCGCTGGTGCCCCGCGAGATCCTGGCCGAAGCGCGAAGCGATGCGCGGATCCTCGACACCGCGCCGATGACCCTGGATGCCATCCTCGAAGAGATGATCGCCGCCCATGGCAAGGGGCTGGATGTCGCCCGTCTCCATTCCGGCGATCCCTCGCTCTACGGTGCCATCGCCGAGCAGATACGCCGACTGGATGCGGCCGGCATTCCCTGGACCATCACTCCCGGTGTGCCCGCCTTCGCCGCCGCTGCCGCGGCATTGGGGCGCGAACTCACCCTGCCGGGTGTGGCCCAGACGGTGATCCTCACCCGCACCTCGGTGCGCGCCTCGCCGATGCCTCCGGGCGAAGATCTGGCGACCTTCGCGCGCAGCGGTGCCACCCTGGCGATCCACCTTTCCATCAACAACCTCGCGCGCGTGCTGCGCGAGCTCGAACCGGTGCTCGGCGCCGAGGCGCCGATCTTCGTCGTCTATCGGGCGAGCTGGCCCGATCAACGGATCCTCCGCGGCACCATCGCGGACATCCGTGCCAAGGTGAAGGAAGCGGGCATCACCCGCACCGCCCTCATTCTGGTGGGGGGTGCGCTGGCCGCCGAGGGGTTCGAGGACAGTCGTCTCTACGCGCCGGATCATCACCACCTGCTGCGGCCGCGCGAGTGAGCGAGGACCGCCGCGATCGCCGCTTCCGCAGAGACCAAATGGTCACCCGCGAGGGGCGCCGGTCGGGCGATCATCACCACCGGGAGGCCGAGCTGCCGCGCCGCGACGAGCTTGGGATAGGCACCCTGCCCGCCGCTGTTGCGCACCAGTAGTGCCTGGATGCCGCAGCGCGCGAGAAGCGCCCGGTCGCCGGCCACCGTATAGGGCGGACGCCCGGCCACCATCTCGACATTGCCCGGAAGCTCCGGGAGCGGTTCCACCACCCGCAGCAGGAAGCGGCATTCGGGGCATGTCGCGAGCCGCGCAACTTCCTGCCGGCCGAGATTGACGAAGACGCGACGGCCGAAGCGCGGGAGCACGGTCAGGGCCGCATCGAGATCCGGCATCTCCAGCCATCGGTCGCCTTCCTCCGCCCGCCAAGGCGGGCGCTCGAGGCGCAGATGCGGTAGTCGAAGACGTCGGCAGGCCTCCCGGACATGTGCCGAGATCCGCCGAGCGAAGGGGTGCGTGGCATCCAGCACGAAATCGATTTCCGCCTCGCGCAACCAGGCCACGAGACCATCGATGCCGCCGAAGCCGCCGACGCGCAGCGCCCCCGGCGGCCGCAGGGGGGTACGGGTGCGGCCGGCGAGCGAGGTGACGACCGTGATCCCCGCCTCGCCCGCCAGTGCGGTGGCGATCTCCCGGGCCTCCCGGGTACCTCCCAGGAGCAGCAGCCGGAGCGCCTCACCAGCCCGGGGCATGGCCCGCGATCCGACCTCGGCGATCCACCACCAGCACCTCCAGGGCGATCTTCGCGCCGAGCACATCACCCGCCACCTGCCGTGCCCTGCGTGCCACCGCATCGGCCAGCGGCAGCCCCGCCCGCGCAGCCAGATCGAGCGCCTGCATGGCGGTGTGACAGGCGGCGATCTCGCGGACCGGACCGCCCCCGGCTCCGAGCTCGCGGGCGAGCCCGGCGAGCAGGGCGAAATCCACCTGCGAGCGTCGGCTGTGGAGGTCCATCGCCCCGGCGGCGAGCTTGCTGATCTTGGCGAAACCGCCGGCCAGGGTCAGTCGCGGCACCGGATGGCGGCGCAGATATTTGAGTGTTCCGCCGACGAAATCGCCCATGTCGAGGATGGCGATCTCGGGTAGGCCATAAAGCCGCCGAACGGCTTCTTCCGAGGTGTTGCCGGTGACCGCCGCGAGATGCACGAGCCCGGCCGCCCGGGCGACATCGACGCCGCGCTGGATGGAGTGGATCCAGGCCGAACAGGAATAGGGGACGACGATGCCCGTGGTGCCGAGAATGGACAGCCCGCCCCGAATGCCGAGACGCGGGTTCCAGGTCCTTTCCGCGATCGCCTCGCCCTCGGGGATGGCGATCTCGATCTCGAGATCGGCGTCGCAGCCGGCGGCGCCTGCCGCCTCGGACACCGCTTCGACCATCATCCGCCGCGGCACCGGATTGATGGCCGGCTCGCCGACGGCGAGCGGCAACCCCGGCAGGGTCACGGTGCCGACCCCCGCGCCCGCGCGAAAGATCACGCCGCTGCCGGCGGGCAGCCGGCGCAGGGTGGCGCGCAGCAGACAGCCGTGGGTCACATCGGGATCGTCGCCGGCATCCTTGACGACCGCGGCCATCGCCCGCCCGTCCGCGAACAGGGCCGTTTCCGCCAGCGCGAACGCGGCGCTGCCGCCGCGCGGCAGACGAATGGAGACCGGATCCGGAAAACCGGCGCCGAACAGGGCCGAGGCCGCGGCCTTCGCCGCCGCGGTGGCGCAGGCGCCGGTGGTCCAGCCGCGACGCAGCGGCCTCCGGTCCGCCTGGTCCGTCTTGCCTTGCCGGTGCAGTTCGTTCATGGCAGAGCCAGCTTATAGCCGCGCAGCCGGAAGGCCGACAGCATGAGTACCCCCACCCTTCTGGTCGCTGCCCCCGCTTCGGGTTCGGGCAAGACGGTCGTCACCCTCGGCCTGCTGCGCGCTTTCGCCCGCCAAGGCCGGCGGGTGGACTCCTTCAAGGTCGGGCCGGATTATATCGATCCCGCCTTCCACGCCCGGGCCACGGGCCGCCCCTGTGCCAATCTCGATAGCTGGGCGATGCGCTTTTCGACCTTGGCCGGCCTTCTCGAGGAGACCGGACGCCGGTCCGATCTGGTC
>JALSRW010000175.1 GCA_026984595.1 Alphaproteobacteria bacterium | reverse complement strand
CTGTCGGCGCGCGAGCGGGTGATGCTGGAGGTCAATGTGGGAGCCGCCGATCTCGAGCGGGTGGTGGAGATCCTGCCCTGCATGCGCGAGCCGACCATCTCGCCCCTGCATCACGAGGCCGGCTTCGCCGTCAAGGCGGCGGTGCCGCGCCGCGAGCTGCCGCAGCTCATCCGCGCCATCAAGGCCCGCGGCGGCAGCGACATCGTGGTGGTCGAACTGGCGCAGATCGTGCCATGAGCGGGCGCCGCACCGAGCTCACCCGCGACACCGCGGAAACCCGGATCCGCCTCCTGCTGCGGCTCGACGGCGAGGGTAGAGCGGAGATCGCGACCGGGCTCGGCTTTCTCGATCACATGCTGACCGCGCTGGCGAAACACGGTCGCTTCGATCTCGAGCTGCGCTGCGAGGGCGATCTCGAGGTGGACGATCATCACACCGTCGAGGACTGCGCCATCGCATTGGGCCAGGCGTTCGACCAAGCGCTCGGCGAACGCCGCGGCATCGCCCGCTTCGGCGCCGCCTACGCGCCCCTCGACGAGGCCCTGGTGCGGGCGGTGGTCGATCTCTCGGGGCGACCCTTCGCCCATGTCGAACTCGGCTTCGCGCGCGAGGCGCTGGGCGATGTGGCGACCGAGAACCTGACCCATTTCTTCGTCTCCATGGCGACCAACGCGCGCATGGCCCTGCATCTCGATCTCATTCGCGGCGACAACGATCATCATCGGGCGGAGGCCGCCTTCAAGGCGCTGGCACTCGCCCTGCGTCAGGCGGTGGCCGCGGCCGGCCACGGCGAAGTGCCGAGCACCAAGGGCACGCTCTGATGGCGATCGTTCGGATCGTGCCCACCGGCACCGCCAATCTGGCCTCGGTCGAGGCCGCCTTCCGCCGCCTCGGCGCGCGCCCGCTGGTCTGCGAGGATCCGGCCGAGATCGAGGCCGCCCCCCATGTCATGCTGCCGGGGGTGGGGGCCTTCGGCGCCTCCATGGCGCGGCTCGCGGCAAGGGGCCTCGATCGGGCGTTGCGGGCGCGCATCGCCGCCGACCGACCGACCATGGCCATCTGCGTCGGCCATCAGCTCCTGTTCGCCGAAAGCGAGGAGAGCCCGGGGGTGGCGGGATTGGGCATCCTGCCGGCGGCGATCGGCCGCTTTCCTGCCGATGTCCGCTGCCCGCAGTTCGGCTGGAACGAGATCGAAGTCGGCGAGGATGCGCTGCTGCTGGAAGAGGGCTGGGCCTATTTCGCCAACAGTTACCGGGCCACCGAGGCGCCCGGCTGGCGCATCGCCACCGCCGAGCACGGCGGCCGCTTCATCGCCGCCATGGAACGCGGCAAGGTCATCGGCTGCCAGTTCCATCCCGAGCTCTCGGGAGCATACGGTGCGGCCCTGCTTTCCCGCTGGCTGGAGCTTTCCTGATGCTGGCGCGACGCATCATCCCCTGCCTCGATGTGAGCCACGGCAGGGTGGTCAAGGGAGTGCGCTTCCAGGGGCTCCGGGATGCCGGCGATCCCGCCGAACGGGCCGCCCTCTACGAACGGCAGGGGGCCGACGAGATCGTCATTCTGGATGTTTCGGCCACGCCCGAGGGCCGCGGCCATCAGCACGAGACGGTGCGTCGGGTGCGCGAGCGGCTCTCCATTCCGCTCACCGTGGGCGGCGGCATCCGCGAGGTGGAGGATGCGCTGCATCTCCTGGAAGCGGGTGCCGACAAGGTCTCCGTCAATACCGCCGCCGTCGCCCGCCCCGAGCTTCTGACCGAGATCGCCGAGCGGTTCGGTCGCCAATGCTGTGTGCTGGCCATCGATGCCGCCCGGCGCGACGGGCGTTTCGAGGTGCTGGTCAAGGGTGGGCGCGAGGGCACCGGCATCGAGGCCATCGGCTGGGCGTGCGAGGGTGAGCGCCGGGGTGCGGGCGAGATCCTGCTCACCTCCTGGGACCGGGACGGCACCCGCGAGGGCTACGATCTGCCGCTCCTGCGTGCCGCCGCCGCGGCCGTGCAGGTGCCGATCATCGCCTCCGGCGGCGCCGACAATCCCGAGCATCTGCGCGAGGCCTTCGAGGCCGGGGCGGATGCGGTGCTCGCCGCCTCCATCTTTCACGACGGCGATCTGACGGTCGGCGATGTGAAGCTCTATCTCATGGAACAGGGGGTGCACATCCGCCCATGATCATCCCCTCCATCGACATCATGGGCGGCCGCACGGTGCAGCTCGTGGGCGGCGAGAAGCAGGCCATCGACGCCGGCGACCCGCTGCCCATCGCCGAGCGTTTCGCGGTCGCGGGCGAGATCGCGGTGATCGATCTCGACGCCGCCATGCGCCGAGGCTCCAATGCCGAACTGGTGGAACGGCTGGTGGCCCGCTTCGATTGCCGGGTGGGCGGCGGCATCCGCGATCTCGAGACCGCGGTGCGCTGGCTCGATGCCGGCGCCTCCGGGATCATCCTCGGCACCATGGCGGTGCCCGAGCTGCTCACGAAGCTGCCGAAGGAGCGGCTGATCGCGGCGGTCGACGCGAAATCCGGCGAGGTGGTGGTCGAGGGCTGGAAGCAGGGCACCGGCCGCCGTCTGCTGGAGCGCGTCGCCGAGCTCCGCGATTTCGTCTCCGGCTTTCTCGTCACCTTCGTCGAGCGCGAGGGGCGGATGGGCGGCACCGACATGGCGTTGGCCCGGCAGGTGGTGGAAGCCGCGGCGCCTGCGCGGGTGACCATCGCCGGCGGTGTCACCACGGCCGAGGAGATCCGCGAGCTCGATGCTCTGGGCGCCGATGCCCAGGTCGGCATGGCCCTCTATACCGGGCGGCTGGATCTGGGCGAGGCCATCGCCGCCCCGCTTTCGACCGACCGCAGCGACGGGCTGGTTCCGACCGTGGTCTGCGACGAGCGGGGGGTGGCGATGGGGCTCGTCTGGTCGAGTCGCGAATCGATCCGCGCCGCGGTCGCCGAACGGCGCGGCATCTACTGGTCGCGCTCGCGCAAAAGCCTGTGGCGCAAGGGGGAGAGCTCGGGGGCGGTGCAGGAGCTCCTGCGCATCGATCTCGACTGCGACCGGGACGCGCTGCGTTTCACGGTGCGCCAGCACGGCTCCGGCTTCTGCCATCTCGGCAGCCGTTCCTGCTGGGGCGAGGAGGAGGGGCTGGGTGCCCTGGCCCGCCTCCTGCTGGCCCGCCGCCACGGGGCCCCGGAAGGCTCCTACACCGCCCGGCTGTTCGCCGATCCCGCGCTCCTGGCCGCCAAGCTGCGCGAGGAGACCGAAGAGCTGATCGAGGCGGGAAGCCGCGAGGAAGTGATCTGGGAGGCCGCCGATCTCCTCTACTTCACGCTGGTGCGCCTCGCCCGCGAGGGCATCGATCTGGCCGAAGTGGAACGCCATCTGGCACGGCGCCGGCGCAAGGTCACCCGCCGCGGCTAGACCCTCTCACCAGTAGCGCATGGCCGCCCGGTAGAGCCCGTCCACCACCTCGGCGGTGATCTCCAGCGGTGCATTGGCCAGAAGTCGCTGTTGTGGCAGCGCCCCCTCGGTGAGGGCGGCGATGTCGA
>JALSRW010000174.1 GCA_026984595.1 Alphaproteobacteria bacterium | reverse complement strand
CGGCAGCAGCGCGATACGGCCCTCGCACAGGAGGCGGCGAAGGCGCGAGCTTCCGGGTCGGCGGCAGGCAGGCTCCCATCGGCTGGCGAGCCGGCCAGCGTCGCCGCCCGCGTGCTCGGTCCGGCCAGGGACTTTCCGAAGGGAACGAAGGTCGAGGTTCAGGGGGAAACCGGTATCGTGGTCGGTGTCGAGGAGGACAAGCTCCTCGTCGATTTCGACGGCGGTCCAGAGCCCGTGGAGCCGAATGACGTGACCGAGATCGAGGAGCAACGATTTTCATGAAGGCTTTCGTGCTCACCGCCTGCGGAATTAGCCTCCTCCAGAATATCATCCCCGGCGAACAACGCTCCCGGCTGAACGCTCTCGCGAACAGGCGCACGCATGAATTGTCCCCGGAAGAACGTGGGCTCTTCGAGACTTGGCAGGACGCTGCAGCACAGCGACTGAAGGAGTGCGAGCACTCCGAGGCGAAGAAGCTGAGTGCCGAGCTCAACGGCCTTCTCACTTGGCTGGAAGAGAACAAGCCAGGTGTTCACGACCATCTGTTGCTGGTTACCGATACCCACGCCGGCACGGTCGTCGGTCGGCTTCTGCAGCAGTGGATGCGGGTCCGGGGAATGTCGGTTGACGTTCGGAAAATCACCGACCTTGCCACGCGGGATCTCGAGGAGTTCCAGACGGCATTGAGTGATCTCGCCAAAACGCTCAGTGACGAAATGCCCGGCTGGCGTGCGGCGGACTACCGCGTCATTTTCAATCTCACTGGGGGATTCAAGAGTATCATCGGCTTTCTCCAAACACTTGGTATGGCTCTCGCCGACGAATGCTTGTACATCTTCGAAACTGGGGACCAACTTCTTCGCGTACCGCGTCTGCCCGTGCGCTTCGCTCCGGAGGAGTCGATCGCCGACCATCTCTCCACCATCCGCCGTCTGGCGCGGGGCTATCGGCTCCCAGAAGAGGATTGTGAACACCTCCCCGAGACCCTCCTGTTCCGTTCGGGAAACGAGATAACCCTTTCTGCTTGGGGTGAGGCTCTGTGGGCGCAGCTCCAGGAAAGAATGTACGAGAATGCATTGCTTCCGCCCCTCTCGTGCAACATCCGTTATTCGGACAGGTTCGTGCGTCAGGCTTCCGCCCTCGATCCTTCCTTGCGGGTACAGCTCAACCGCCGCATCGACCAGCTCTCGCAGTTGCTGGACAAATGTCCCGGTGGAGCGAACCTGGGGGGCCTAAATTTCCACCCCTTGCAGGGAGATCCGAAGCCCCCTTCGACTCATGAATTCTATGTGACGTCGGGCGGCGGCGCGCGGCGCGCTTTCGGGCATTACGAAGGAAATACCTTCGTCATCGACAGCATTTCCGGTCATCTGTAGTTTTGTGTCATGACGTTTCCGGCCCTTCACATTCCCGGGCACGAAGCGACCCGCCACGACCGCCCTCGACGGGCTCGGGGCCGGGGCCAGGACGGCGATCGGCTTCGGCCGGTTCGAGGAGGCGGGCGCACGGCAGCAGAGCGATACGGCCCTCGGACAGGAGGCGGCGAAGGCGCGAGCTTCCGGGTCGGCGGCAGGCAGGCTCCCATCGGCTGGCGAGCCGGCCAGCGTCGCCGCCCGCGTGCTCGGTCCGGCCAGGGATTTCCCGATGGGAACACGGGTACGGTACGACGGTGAAGAAGCCGTCGTCATCGGTCACGAGGGTGCAGATACCGTTCTCCGACCCGAGTATGGAGAGCGGAAACGGTGAACCGCGGAAACGTCGAAGGGGTCTGAAGCGTGGTGTGGAACTGGATCGTCGATGTGCTGATTCAAGAGGCTCCCATCTGGCTCGTGTACAGTGCCGGAACGGGAATCGCCGCCACCCTCGTGCAGAATTGGTGGCGCCGATACCACGATCGGCCCTACCGTGACTGGAACCTCGAAATCCGGCGACCGGACGGACGATCCATCGAGGCGATGAGCCTCTCCGTGGAAGAAGTACGAAACTTCGAGCAGTCGGAGTTCGAACGCTTCAAATGGATCAAGTCGGCGGTATCGAACTACGGACAGTTGCTCGCGGTCACGCTTCCGGAGATCGAGAAGGCGGGATGGTGCCGCCAGGATACCGTTCGGCGAACCTATGTGATCAACCTGCAGGACGCGAT
The DNA here is from genome assembly GCA_026984595.1 of Alphaproteobacteria bacterium. Lineage (GTDB taxonomy): Bacteria > Pseudomonadota > Alphaproteobacteria > Geminicoccales > Geminicoccaceae > JALSRW01. The sequence continues at coordinate 1,402 of JALSRW010000174.1, read as the reverse complement.
CGAGAGGGGGCACGTCCGACCTCATCTTGAGCCCGGCGACACCACCGCCCCTTTCGAGCCCGATCGGAAACAGATGTGATCTAGCCTCTTCGAACCGGAGAAAATGTCGGTTGCGCGAACCCTGCTTCAGCCTCGGGTCCCGGCCGGCTCATCAGAGACGAGCCTCCTCACCCGCACCTTGCAGTAGCGGGGCAGGGGGTAGCGGGAGGCGATGGCGGTGCGGGCGGCGGCCGCCGCCTCGATCTCGCGGTAGCGGCCCTTGGAATAGCGCGGACAGTCGCGGGCCAGACCGCGGCCGATCAGCCAGGCGCCGATGTCCCGGCCTTCCAGGAAGCAGACGGCGACGATGCGATCATAGCTGCGCGAACCGTCGGGACGGCATTCCACCACCCGCCCCTGCACGAGGCGGCGCATCGCCTCGCCGGCCTCGCGCCCCAGCGGATCGCGCAACTCGGGGGCGGCCACTCCCTGCAGGCGGATGGCGATCTCGCCGATCTCGATGGTGTCCCCGTCGCGCACGCGGGTGACGACGCCGCGGAAGGAATCCGAGCTGGTGACGCCCTCCCCCGCCGAGATCAGGGCGAGCAGAAGGCCGATTGCAGCCAGCGCCGCGAGACGTCGCATGAGGCGTTCCATCCGGTTCAGGATCCGGTTCATGGATTGTTCGGCTCCAGGCTAGTGGCGACGGCCCGGAACCTCCAGCAGCACGAGAAGTCTTGCGTATCATTTTACGCACAAAAGAGAGGAATGCTTCTGCTTCGTGGCCCGGAAGCCACAGGGAAATTCTCTACTGTGGCTTAACACACAGCCGCGAATCGGCTACATTTTCACGATAGCGGTCGCAACCCGCGGCGGCCGAGCGACACGCCCCGCGAGAGGGCGCGGATCCGGGAGGAAGAGGATGGTCACGTCGCGCCACAAGCTGGTTCTCTCCAGCGGGCGCTTTTTCGGCACCAGCCGCGAGCAGCTCGCCGCCGCCTTCGACGCGTTCCGGGAATCCCCGCAGAAGGACCGGCTGGTCCTGCACTTCCACGGGGGGCTGGTGGACGAGACCGCCGCCGAACAGATCGCCGCCCGCCTGCTGCCGCTCTATCGCGACCGGGGCGGCGGCTGGCCCCTGTTCACCATCTGGCAGGCCGGGCTGGGCGAGACGCTCCGCAACAACTGGCGGGAAATCGTCGCCGAGGACGTCTTCCCCCGCCTCGTCGAGCGGGTCACCCAGTTCGTCTGGGGCAAGCTCGACCAGGCACCGGGCGAGAAGGGGGCGCGGGTGGCCTTGCCCAGCCGTTTCGCCGTCGAGGACGAGATCCGGGTGGCGGAGGCCGGCGAGGAGCCGCTGGCCGGCCGCGAGGCGGAGGCGGCCGCCATCGATCCCGAGCTGACCCCGGCCGAGCAGACGCAG
>JALSRW010000173.1 GCA_026984595.1 Alphaproteobacteria bacterium | reverse complement strand
GCCCGCCACTGCTCCGGGGCCATCTTGTGGAAGGCGGCGTCGCGGGTGATGCCGGCGTTGTTGACGAGGATGTCGATGGCGCCGAGCCGGGCCTCGACCGCCGCCACCCCCTGACGGCTGGAGTCGAAATCGGCGACGTCGAATTTGAAGACCGGGATGTGCGTTTCCGCATGGAACCGGCGCGCCGCCTCTTCATTACCGTGATAATTGGCGGCGACCTCGTAGCCGGCCTCCTTGAGGGCAATGGAGATCGCGGCGCCAATGCCGCGGGTGCCACCCGTCACCAGAGCCGTCCGTGCCATCGTCGGTCCTCCCGTCGGTTATGGGAATGCCGCGGCAGCGGTTCCTACCGCTGCCGGACAATCGAATGGTCCATGGCATTGAAGAGCAGGAGCCGGGACCGGGCAAGCATTGCCGGGTCCGGCTGCGGAACGCCCGTTCGTTCGGCTGCGCCTCAGTCGCGGGCCACGCACATGGCGATGCCCATGCCACCGCCGATGCACAGAGTCGCCAGCCCGCGCCTGGCGTTGCGACGCTTCATTTCGTACAGCAATGTGGTCAGGATACGGGCGCCGGAGGCGCCGATGGGGTGGCCGAGAGCGATCGCTCCGCCATTGACGTTGACCTTCTCGGGATCCCAACCGAGCTCGCGGTTCACGGCGATCGCCTGCGCCGCGAAGGCCTCGTTGGCCTCGATCAGATCGAGATCCTCGACCGACCAGCCGGCCTTCTCGAGCGCCATGCGCGAGGCGGGAATGGGGCCGGTGCCCATGATCGCCGGATCGACGCCGGCCTGGGCCCAGCTCACGATCCGCGCCAGCGGTTCGAGACCGCGGCGCTCGGCCTCGGCACCGCGCATCACCAGCAGGGCGGCGGCACCGTCGTTGATGCCGCTGGCATTGCCGGCGGTGACAGTGCCCTCGCGGTCGAAGGCCGGGCGCAGCTTGGCGAGCGCTTCCAGCGTGGTGCCGAAGCGCGGATATTCGTCCGTATCGACTACCGTCTCGCCCTTGCGGGTGCGGATCGTCACCGGCACGATCTCCTCTTTGAATCTGCCGGCCTTGATGGCGGCCTCGGCCTTGTTCTGCGAGGCACAGGCGAAACGGTCCTGCTCTTCCCGGGTGATCTGCCATTTGCGGGCGACGTTTTCGGCGGTGTTGCCCATGTGGTAGCCGTGGAAGGCGTCCCACAGCCCGTCCTTGAGCATGGTGTCGACCAGCTCGTGCGAGCCCATCTTGACCCCGCTCCGCAGATGTGCGGCGTGGGGCGCCTGGGTCATGCTCTCCTGTCCGCCGGCCACCACCGCGGTACTGTCGCCGTTGCGGATCGCTTGGCAGGCCATGGCCACCGATTTGAGGCCGGAACCGCACAGCATGTTGACGCCATAGGCGGGGGTCTCGGCCGGGATGCCGGCATGGATCGAGGCCTGGCGGGCCGGGTTCTGGCCCTGTGCCGCGGTCAGGATCTGGCCGACGATAACCTCGGATATCTGTGCCGGTTCGACGCCGGCACGCTCCAGCGCCGCGCGGATCGCGATGCGGCCGAGCTCGTGTGCGGGAAGCGTGGCCAGACTGCCGTTGAAGGCGCCGATCGGGGTGCGGGCGGCACTCACGATCACGACATGGTCCGTCATGACGAAGATCTCCTCTGCCTTTCCTTCCTGTTCCGGGATGGGCGGGTCGTCGGCCGGACGGGGCGTCGGGCCGTCGGAAGGGGACCAGCAATGCGCCGTACATAGAAGCACGAAGCGTTGGCAGGGCCAACACGGAGGGCTCGTTGTGCATTGCAGCATTTCGTCGCAAGCTCGGCGCCACGGATGGTGCGTCCGGAGTTCATACCCGGTTATGCTTTCTGGAAGCCGCTGGTGCAGGCCGGGGAATGTACACGGTTTCTTAACGGTTGGGAGCGAGGATGCGGGCGTGCGGTCAGCAACAGACAGGAGTGCAACCCATGCATCTGCTCAGGAAGCTCTACCGTGACGAGAAGGGTGCCACGGCCATCGAGTACGGTCTCATCGCGGCCCTGGTCTCGGTCGCCATCATCGGCATCCTCACCACCCTCGGCGACAATCTGACGAGCACCTTCCAGACCGTCGCCGACGAACTCGGCAACAGCTGATTCGTCGTCGGACGCCCCGCCGGTCCGCCGGACGGGGCGTCTGCCATTTTCCGTGGCGGACCACCGGCCTTCGCGTGTCGGTGGTCCTTCGCCACGCCAGACCGGCAACCGGAGACCTCGATGGCGAGTGGAGCAGGAGACATCCTGGCGGCGGCGATCCCCGGCCTGCTCCTCTATGCGGCCGCCGCCGATCTGTTGCACCGACGCATCCCCAATTCCGTTTGCGCCGCGGTGGCGTTGGTCGCGCTTTCTTGGCAGCTCCTGCAGGGGCCGTTCCGGATCTGGAATCCGGTGCTGGCCGGGCTGCTGATCTTTCTGCCCCTGACCTGGTTCTGGTCCCGCGGCTGGCTCGGGGGCGGCGACGTCAAGCTGGCGACGGCGCTGGCCCTGTGGGCGGGGCTGTCCGATCTTCCCGACTTCCTGCTGGTGACGACTCTCGGGGGCGGAGCCATCGCTTTCGGTGTCCTGGTCGTGCCCTGGCTCGCCCAGCGGCTGGTGGTGGTGCTGGCATCCCTGTCGGCGCTCGGCCTGCGCCCCGCCGCGCCGCTCCTCACGGGACTGGTGGCGCCGGCGCGGGGGGTGCCCTACGGCCTCGCCCTCGCGACCGGCGGGCTCTGGCTCTGGGTCGAACGTTTCATGGCCAACTGAGGAAGGACAACCATGCGCGCCCGCCGACTGTTGCTCCTCGTCCTGGCCCTGGTCACCGCCGGAACCACGGCCTTCCTGGCGCGGAGCTGGATCGAAGGTCAGAGACGGCCGGCCGCGGTCCGCGCCGAAAAGCTTCCCCCGCCGCCCAGCAGGGCCGTGCTGGTGGCGGCCCGCAGGCTGGCCCAGGGAAGCTTTCTCACCGAGGAGGCCCTGCGCTGGCAGGACTGGCCCGACGTCGAGCTGCCGGCGAGCTATTTCGAAAAGGGCAGCATCGAACCGGGCGATCTCGTCGGCGCGGTTGTCCGTGAGCCCCTCGACGAGGGTGCACCCATCACGCGCGGTGCCGTGGTCCGGCCCGGCGAACGCGGCTTTCTGGCGGCGGTGCTCGAGCCCGGAATGCAGGCCGTGTCGGTTCCCGTCGACCAGGCGACGGGCTCGGCCGGCCTCGTCTTTCCGGGCGACCGCGTGGACGTTCTGCTCACCCAGACACTGCAGGCCGAGGGCACCGGCGGTCGGGAACGCTTCGTTGCCGAGACGGTGCTGCGTGACGTGCGCGTCCTGGCCGTGGGCCAGCGCCTGAGCACCGCCGCGGAAGGGAGCGACGAGCTGTCGCCCAAGATCCGCACGGCGACTCTCGAGGTGAGCCCCGAAGGAGCGCGTCGTGTCGCGCTGGCGCTCGAACTCGGCAGGGTCTGGCTCGGTCTGCGCAGTCTCGCCCGTGCCGCCGACGGAAGCGAGGCGGCGGCTTCCACCACCCCTGGGGCGGGACGCGCAACCTGG
>JALSRW010000172.1 GCA_026984595.1 Alphaproteobacteria bacterium | reverse complement strand
CGGGCGAGCGCCGCCCGGATGCGGCGTGCTCCCTCCGTCTTCCACAGTTCGGTCAACCGCGGCACGAACTCGAAGGCCTTGCCGACGCCCTGCGATTCCGGAAGGCGGATGACGGTGCGATCGACGATTGCGAGAACCGTCTCGGACGGCGGCACCGGGCGCTCGGAGGGAGGCTTCACCCCGGCGATCGCGAAGCGCATCTCGAGTTCGACCCGATCCATGCGGAAGGTCGGAACCGGCAACTCGGCGAGGAGAGGATGCGCGCGGAAATCCTCGGCCATCCGGGCAGCGGCCAAGGCCGCCTTGATGCGGGCCGCGGCAACCTCGCGCAGGACCGCTTCGACGAAGTCGCTCAGGCTGACCACTGCGGTTCTACTCCGTCTCCTCGCTCACCGACGCGCCGAGCGCGGTGAGCACCCGGTCCAGCCCTTCCGTGACATCCTCGGAACGGGCGATCAGGGTCACCTCGAGGTCGAAGGACTGGTTGGTCTGTTCGCCGCCGCGCGTGATCCGTCGGGCCACCGGCGCCACCCGCAGACCCGCGGCGCTGTCGAGAAAGCCGTATTTGCGGCGCAGCCCTTCGTCGACCCGCAATTTGGCCGATGCCGGCTTGCGTTCGACACTGCGCAGGCGCAGGCGGCAGTTGATCTCCAACCGTTCGACTTCGAGCTGGGACAAGGACAGCATGGCCAGCACCGGAACTCTCAGCCGCGTGCGCAGCCGTACCGGCTTGCCGGCGGCATCGACCCCCTCGCGCTCGTAGCGGAACTCGACCATGCGGGCGGCGGTACCCTCCTGTCCCTCCTCGAAGCCCACTTCCTGGACCACTTCGAGCATGCGCAGGGAGCTCTGGAGCTGCGCTTCGCCGGCGGCGACCAGAGGGGCCGCGAGGATCTCGCGGAAGGGGAGCGATCGCAGGTCCGGTTTTTCCTGGGCCATGCCCCTATGCCGCCTGCTTCTCGACCGCGAGGCCGGTCAGCGCGTCGATCAGCTTGTTCACCCCCTCCGGAGGTTCGGTGGCACCCGCGTGGACCCGTACCTGATAGGCGTATTTGCGCTCCACCCGCGATCCCGTCTTGGTGGTGCGCTGATAGGAGACGTTCACCTTGAAATCGACCTTGCCGAACAGCCAGCCGTGTTTCACCGCCAGCGAGGAATCCACGCCGAACTTGGTGCTGGTGCTGCGGGTCTGGACCGAGGTGAGTTCGACATTGAGGCTAATATCGACGGAATCCACTTCGAAGAAGGGCAGATTCAGGAGCAGGAGGAACGGAACCTCGAAGGTGAAGGTCTTGGTCTGGGTGGTGCCGTCGGGATCCGTGACCTGTTTCTGGTACTGGAAGGTGACCATGCGAACATCGCCACCACCGCCGTTACTGGTGAAGCCCACCTCCTGAATGAACTCGGCGACGGTCACCTGGGCCAGATTGTGGGCCTCGATGGCGGCCACCAGCGGCCCGCCGATGACCCGATCGAAATCGATGGCACCCAGTTCCTGGGCGAAGTTGGGGGAAACGGCCATGGTTCAGCTCCTCGTCGTGGTTCAGGGGGCGGTCGCCGGCCAGCGGTAGGCCAGAAGCCGGCTCTTGGAATAGGCCTTGATGTTGACGTGGTTGTTCTGATTGCCGCCGAGCAGCAGGACGTCCCGCTCCCGCTCCTCGACCAGGAATCCGACATGTCCGGGGCCGCGGCTGCTCGGTGCCCCGGAACCGCGATGGAAGACGGTGATGGCGCCGACCCGCGGCCCGTCGAGGGCGTGCCCCCAGTGGAGATAGGATTTGGCGCGAGCCGATCGGGTCGAGCGGATGCCGGCCTGCTCCAACACCCAGGACACGAAGGAGGCGCACCAGGGCGTACGGTCGCTGGTGGCCCGCAGGCTGGTGACCTGGTGATATTCGACGATGCGGGGGTTGGGTGGCTGGCCGGCACGGGCCTCACGGGTGCAGATCTCGCGCCGGGCGATGGCCATCCAGCGCGGTTCTCCGGCACCGCCGGCCGCCTGTCGCGCCGGCCGCCGCTGCGGCGATCGTTTCGGCCGCGTGGTGGTCCGGCATTGCGGTGCTCGGAGCGCGGCCCGGGTGCGCGGCCCGACGATTCCGTCGGCCGCCAGACCGGCGTCCCGCTGGAAGGCGCGGACGGCGGCCTCGGTGCGCGGCCCGAAGATGCCGTCGATCGGTCCCGGACGATAGCCGAGCTCTTCGAGACGTCTTTGGAGGTCGAATACGCGGGCGCCCCGATCGCCCCGCTTCAATATCATGAGGCCTCCCCACTCCCTGATCTGCGTTCTTCCGTTGCAGGGGAGCCTGAAAGTTAACGGAACGCGCCGTTCCGGTCAATCGGCGGTAGCGACCGACGATCGCGTCGCGACCGGTCTCGCGGTTTGCCCTCCGCGATGCCGTGCACCCCTTGTCACCACCGGGCTTTTCCGTATATTCCGCGCACCGTTCGCCGAGGCCGGACATCTCCGGCTTGCGACAAAGGCGTGAAACTGCGGGCAGGAGCGCCGGAGAAGGCGGCGGCTCCCGCTCGAACTTGGCGCAAAGCTCAAAGGGACAGCGCGCTCCATGCCGTATTACGAGCACACCTTCATCGCCCGGCCCGATCTGACGCCGCAGCAGGCGCAGGGTCTGGCCGAAGGCTTCACGCAGGTGGTCGAGGAACTCGGGGGCAAGGTCGTCAAGACCGAGTACTGGGGTCTCAAGACCATGGCCTATCGCATCAACAAGCACCGCAAGGGCCACTATCTCCATCTCAACATCGCGGGCCCCAGCAAGATCGTCGACGAGCTCGAACGCCAGGAGCGCATCAGCGAAGACATCCTGCGCTGGCTCACGGTCCGTACCGAGACGCTGGAGGAGGGTCCCTCGGTGGTGATGCAATCGCGGGCCGGACGCGACGAGCGTCGCCGCTGACGATGCAGGAGTAGAGCATGGTCGAACCCAGAACCGAACGGCCCGGTGGTCAGGAACGTCGCGGCGGCCGTGGCACCGAACCGCCGACGATCGTCATCCGCCGGCCCTTCTTCCGTCGCCGCAAGGCCAGCCCCTTCGCCCACAAGGACGCGCCGCGCATCGATTACAAGGATGTGCGGCTCTTGCAGCGCTTCATTTCCGAGCGCGGCAAGATCGTGCCGCGCCGGATCACCGCGGTGACCGCCAAGGAACAGCGGGCACTCGCCAGAGCCATCAAGCGCGCGCGCATCCTGGCCCTGCTGCCGTTCACCGCGTCCCGCTGACGGCCCGGCGATGCGGCAGCCGCTCGCCATCGCAGCACTCGCCGCGGCCGCGAGCGCGCTCCTGTATCTGGCCTACAGCTCGGGCATGGCCGTGCTGCCGCTGTTCGCCTACTTCGTGCAGCTACCGCTCCTGTTCGTCGGGCTCGCCCTGGGCATCCCGCATATCGGCCTGAGCGCGCTGGCTGCGCTGCTCGTGGTGGGCGTGTTCGGCGGCTGGCTGGCGGCGGCCTTCTTCCTCGTGCTCGAAAGCCTGCCCAGCCTGCTGGTGGTGCGGCTGGCCCTGCGCTCGCGCCTGCACGAGGACGGCGAGCTCGAATGGTATCCG
>JALSRW010000171.1 GCA_026984595.1 Alphaproteobacteria bacterium | reverse complement strand
AGATCCGCCGCACCGGAAAACGTGCCTCGCTGCCGGCGATCGCTACACCGACCACCGGCGGCGGCGGAAAGACATAACGCATGATGGTTTCTCCCTCGGGCTCGCGCATCGTGAAGCTAGCTCGCCGTGCCGGCAGTGGCGAGCGCGGCGGGCACGGGACGTGCCGGAGAGCGGACCCCCGCCGGCGCCCCCTATTCGGCGGGGATCGTAAGGGGCCGGCCCACCCCGTCGCGGAGCAGGTCCTCGATTTCGGCTGCGGGCACCGCCCGGGAGAACAAATGGCCCTGCGCCTCGTCACAGCCCTCGCGCAGGAGGAAGGCGCATTGTTCGGGGGTCTCGACCCCTTCCGCCAGAACCTTGAGCCGCAGCGTCTTGCCCAGGCTGATGATGGTGCGGGTGATCGCCGCACCGTCGGGATCGTGGGGCAGATCCTGGACGAAGGAGCGGTCGATCTTGACCTTGTCGAGGGGAAACCGCTTGAGATAGCTGAGCGAGGAGTAGCCCGTGCCGAAATCGTCGAGGGCTACGCTGATTCCGAGCTCGTGCAGCGCCTGCAGAGTGCCGACCGCACCCCGCTGATCGCGCATGAGTGTCGATTCGGTGATCTCCAGTTCCAGTCGATCCGCGGCCAGCCCGGTTTCCTCGAGGATCTCGGCGACTTCCTCGAGCAGATCCTGGAAGGCGAACTGCGCCGGTGACAGATTGACCGCCACCCGGTCGAGCGCAAGGCCCCGGCGTTGCCAGTCGCGTGCCTGTCGGCAGGCATGCTCCAGCACCCAGCGCCCGAGCCGGAGAATGAGGCCGCATTCCTCGGCCACGGTGATGAACTGGTCGGGCGGCACCTCCCCGAGCTCCTCGTCCCGCCAGCGCAGCAGGGCCTCGACCCCGACCATGTGCCCCGAAGCCAGCTCCACCTGGGGCTGGTAGACGACGGTCAGCCGGTCCTCGTCGAGGGCCTGGCGCAAGCGGCTTTCGAGGAGCCGCCGACGGCGCAGCGCCGCGTTCATCTCCGGTGAGAAGAAGCGGAAGCGTCCGCGTCCTTCGGCCTTGGCCGCGTACAGCGCGAGATCGGCATAGCGCAGGATCTCGGTGGGTTCCTCACTCTCGCCGTCGCCGATGGCGATGCCGATGGAGGCCGAGGCGAACAGCTCGTGGTTGCCGATCTGGTAGGGCCGGGCGAGCGCGGCGATCACCCGCTGGGCGAGGTTGGCGGCGGTCTGCGGTCCCTTGAGTTCGGTCTGGATCACCGCGAACTCGTCGCCGCCGAGCCGCGCCACCGTGTCCACCCCACGCACCACGCCCCGCAGCCGCTCGGCCACCTGCTTGAGCAGCTCGTCGCCCACCGCATGGCCGAGCGAATCGTTGACCCCCTTGAAGTCGTTGAGATCGAGGCAGTGCACCGCAAAGAAGGTGCCGTTGCGCTGCGCCTGCCGCGCCGCCTGGTGGAGGCGGTCGTCGAACAGCAGGCGGTTGGGCAGGCCGGTGAGCGGATCGTGGTGGGCGAGACGGCGGATGTGCTGTTCGGCCTCGATCCGCTCGGTGATGTCCTGGCAGGTACCGAACAGAGCGACCACATCGCCTTCCGCATCGAGTTCGACCTCCCCGTCGATGCTCATGTGACGCAACGCCTCGTCGGCCGCCCGCCGCGCCCGCACCACCACGTTGTAGCGACGCCCGCCGGCGACCGCCTGCGCCTGGGCCTCGATCAGCTTGCGGCGATCCTCGGGATGCACGAGCTCCATGACGCTGCGTTCGCTGAGCACGAAGCTGGCCGGATCGAGGCCCCAAAGGGCGTACATCTGCTCCGACCATTCGAGCTTCCGGTCGGCCAGACGGAAATACCAGGAGCCGATCCGGGCGATCTGCTGCGAGCGCTTGAGACTGGCCTCGCTGCGTTCGAGCTCCTCGAGCATGCGCCGACGCTCGGTGACGTCTTCGCTGATGGTGACGATGTAGCGGCAGGTACCGTCGGCATTGGCGATACCGACCTTGCGCAGCCGGTACCATATGTCTCCTTCGGCTTCCGTGAGATGAACCTCGCGTTCGATGACTTGGCAGGGATCGGCGACGATCCGCTCGTCCAGATCGTTGACCAGGGCGGCGATCTCCGGCGGGTGGATGTCCTCGGCGCGACGACCGAGTACCGGCTGGCCCGGTCGCTTCACCCCGTGCCTGGGGTTGCGGTTCATCAGAATGTAGCGCCGGGTCACGGCTTCCTTTACCGACAGCATGAGCGGCAGATGGCCGATGATCTGCCGCAGGAAGGCCCGGCTGTCGGCGAGTTCCTGTTCGGCACGGACGCGATCGGTGACGTCGAGCTGGATGGTGACGATGTGTTTCGGGCAGCCGGCGGGATCGGGGATCGCCACCTGGTACATCTGCAGGGTACGGCACCCCCGGGCGAGATCGACCGCGATGCGACGCTCGACCACCGCGCCGGGATCCCGCCGCAAGGTGGTGTCCGCGAGCTGCACGGCTTCGGCGAGACCGGCGTGGACATCGGCGAGGGTCCGCCCGATCAGCGTTTCCGGGGGCTGGCCGAGGAATTCCCCGGTGCGGCGGCTGACCCGCTCGATGCGCCCGTTCTCGAAATCGCGCACCCAGACCAGAGCCGGCAGATGGTCGATCACCGCATCGAGAAAGGCATTGGTCTCGAAGATCTTCTCCTTGGCCTCCACCTGGTCGGTGATGTCCATGTTGAAGGTCAGGATGTAACGAGGCTTCCCCTCCGCATCCGGTACGATCAGCTTGCGGGAATAGAACCAGCGCCTGGAGCCGGCGACCTCGTTGGCGAACTGCGCTTCGAGGACCTGGTCGGGATTCTCGATCAGCCGCTGTTCGGTGGCGTCGATCGCCGCTGCCTGTTCGGCCGAGTAGAGCTCCTGGGCGTTGCGGCCGATGAGATCGGCGCGCGAGCCGCCCGTGAGTACCTGATCGATGCCGGTGGCGAAGACGAAGCGGCGGGTGTGGACATCCTTGAGCGAGAGGAAGCCGGGCATGTAGTTGAGGATGCTGCGCACGAGGCGGGCATCGCCGGCCAGACCGTCCGGGGAATCGAGCTCGGCGGTGATGTCCTCGACGGTGACCAGCAGCATCGGCGTGCCATTGGGTGCGGTGATCGGGATCCGCGTGAAGCGCAGCACCCGCTGCTCGCCATCCCCGAGATGCCGCACATGGTCGGTGCGCATCGCCTCGTTGGCCGAGAGTGCCCGCACGTCCAGTTCGCGCACGTCCGGCCCGAGCCCGAGGATCTGCGCGAGATCCTGCCCGATCACCGCCTCCGGACGCGCCCCGGCCAGCCCGGCCAGGGCCTCGTTGAGACAGAGAGCGCGGCCTTCGGCATCGAGCAGCGCGCAGCCCAGCGGCAGCCGTTCGAGAGCGAGGCAGGCCATGCCTTCATGGCTGGCGACGGGAGCCGGGCGCAGGCAGAGGAAATAGAAGGGGCTCCGCCGCCGCGGTGTCTCGAGCCGTGCCAGACGCGCTTCGAGGCGGCGGCCGTCGCCCAGACCGACCCGCCCCTCCCAGGGTTCCGCCGCGACCGCCGCGAGCGCCGGCAGATCGGAGAGC
>JALSRW010000170.1 GCA_026984595.1 Alphaproteobacteria bacterium | reverse complement strand
CGTTCCGGTGAGCATTTCGGCTTCCTCCGAAGCCAGGAACAGGGCGGCATCGGCGATGTCCCGCGGGGTGCTGAGCCGCCCCCAAGGGATGGTCGCCACGAACTGGGCGCGCCGCTCGGGCGTGTCCTCGCCGAGGAAGGTGGCGAGCAGCGGCGTATCACCGGCCACCGGCGCGATGCAGCAGACGCGGATGCGATCGGGCGCCAGTTCCACGGCCATCGATTTCGAGAGGGTGTTCACCGCCCCCTTGCTGCCGTTGTACCAGGTGAGGCCGGGACGCGGGCGGATCCCGGCGGTGGAGCCGATATTGAGGATCACCCCGCCGCCGCGCGCCCGCAGCCGCGGCACCGCCGCCTTCGCGGTGAGATAGATCGATTTCACGTTGACCGCGAACAGCCGGTCGAATTCTTCCTCGGAGACTTCCAGCATCGGCTGGTTGCGGTGGCTGATGCCGGCATTGTTGACCAGGATGTCGAGTCCGCCGAAGCGGTCGGCGACCGCGGCCACCGCCGCTTCCACATCCGCTGCCCGGCTGACGTCGCAGGCGACCGCCAGGGCCTTTTCGCCGAGTTTGGAGGCGATCTCGCGGGCTGCCGCACCGTTGATGTCCAGGATGCCGAGGGCGGCACCCTCGGCGTGGAACCGTTCGCAGATGCCGCGGCCGAAGCCCGAGGCGCCGCCGGTGACGATGGCGATCTTGCCGTCGAGACGCATGAGCCCTCCTCCCCTCAGCCCGATTCTCCGGGCGATGCGAATTCGGCACGGATGGCCGCGCCGTGCTGATCGAGCCGCGGTACCGCGCCGCCCGGCGCCGGCGTGTCGTCGAAGCGGGCGGCGGGGGCGAGCAGCGCGATCTCGGTGCCCTTCTCGAGACGCACCGTTACATGGCGGTTCTGCGGATGATCGCGCAGATCGTCGAGGGTGCAAAGACGGCTCCAGGCGATGCCCGCCGCCTGCAGCAGATCCGCCGCCTCGCGGCGCGACAGGGTGGCGAAGCGGGCGATGATCCGCCGGTCGAGTTCGCGGCGGTGGGCGACCCGATCGGGATTCGTGCGAAAGCGCGGATCCTCGGCCAGATCCGCATCTTCCAGCACCTCGGCGCAGAAGCGCCGCCATTCGCGCGCGTTCTGGATGCCCAGCAGGATGCTCTTGCCGTCGCCGCAGGGGTAGGCGCCGTAGGGGGCGATGCTCGGGTGATGGAGGCCGAGCTTGGGGGGCTCGATGCCGGCGAACACGTAGCTCAGATAGGGAATGTTCATCCACTCGCCCATGCTGTGGAAGAGCGAGACCTCGATCCGCCGGCCGCGCCCGTTCGCGGCCCGGCCGAGGAGGGCGCGCAGGATGGCGGCGTAGGCGTTCATTCCGGCGGCGATGTCGCAGACCGATACCCCCACCCGGGTACACCGGTCGCCGATGCCGGTGACATGGGCGATGCCGCTTTCCGCCTGCACCAGCAGATCATAGGCCTTCATCTCGCGATAGGGGCCGCTGCTGCCGTAGCCCGAGATCTCGCAGATCACCAGCCGGGGAAAGCGCCGGCGCAGCAGGGACGAACCGAAGCCCAGCCGCTCCGCCGCCCCCGGTGCGAGGTTCTGGATGAAGACATCGGCCCGCTCCAGGATCCGCAGCAGCAGCTCGAGATCGGCCGGGTTCTTCAGATCCAGGGCGATCGATTCCTTGCTGCGGTTGAGCCACACGAAATGGGCGCTTTCGCCTTCCACATGGCGGTCGTAGTAGCGGGCGAAGTCCCCTTCCGGGCGCTCCACCTTGATCACCCGCGCACCGCCGTCGGCCAGCAGGCGCGAGGCCAGCGGTGCGGCCACCGCCTGTTCGACGGAAACCACCAGCAGCCCTTCGAGATCGCGCTCGCCCGCCGCGTCGGCCATCGCCGCTATCCGAGCCTCCTGCTGACGATCCGGTAGTGCGGGGTGAAGCCGAGCTGCATGTAGGTCTCGTGGGCCTCGCGGTTGGCTTCGAGATAGGCCACATCGACCCGGCCGATGCCGCGCCGGGAGAAGTGGCTGCAGGCGCGTTCGACGAGGATGCGGGCGATGCCGCGGCGGCGCGCCTCGGGAACCACATAGAGCTCGGCGATCCAGCCGTAGCGCCGGGCACCGGCCTCCACCTCGGTGGGGATGTCCTCCTCGATCTGACAGGCGACGAAGCCCAGAATGCTGGTGCCGAGGACCGGATCCTCGGCAGCGGCGACGAAGATCCGCCCGTCGCGCTCCTCGGCCCGTCGTCGCAGATGCGCCAGATGCCGTTCGGCCGTGTCGCGGCCCGGCCGCAGCCAGGGCACGAGGCGCCGCTCGTGCTCCTGCAGGGCCTCGATCATGGCCGTCAGCGCGCCGTCGTCCTCGGCGGTGGCCGGCCGCACCCGGACGGATCGATCCCCGGTCACCGGCGGCTGTCGCCGAAGATGTCGCCGAGCGGCCCGAGCACCGAGCCCTCGCCCTTGCCGCCGGGCTCGACCGCGGCACTGAGCATACGACCGGCGAGGCGCGAGAAGGGCAGGCTCTGCAGCCAGACATGGCCGGGACCGCGCAGCCGCGCGAGGAACAGCCCTTCGCCGCCGAACAGCATGCTCTTGATGCCGCCCACCTGCTCGATGTCGTAATCGACGGTGTCGGTCAGGGCGGCGAGACAGCCGGTGTCCACGTGCAGCACCTCGCCGGCGCCGAGTTCGCGCTCGTAGAGCGTGCCGCCGGCATGGACGAAGACCCAACCATCCCCTTCCAGCTTCTGCATGATGAAGCCCTCGCCGCCGAACAGGCCGGTGAGGATCCGCTTCTGGAAGTGGACGCCGATCGACACCCCTTTGGCGGCGCAGAGAAAACTGTCCTTCTGGCAGATCAGGCGGCCGCCGTATTCGGGCAGATGGAGGGGCAGGATGGTGCCCGGAAAGGGAGCGGCGAAGGCGACATGGGCCTTGCCGCCGGAGCCGGCATGGGTGAACACCGTGGTGAACAGGCTCTCGCCGGTGATGAGCCGCTTGCCGGCGCCCACCAGGCGATCGAAGAAACCGCCTTCCTGGGCCGAACCGTCACCGAACACGGTGTGCATCTCCACCACCGCATCCTTGTACATCATGGCCCCGGCCTCGGCCACCGCGCTCTCGCCGGGATCGAGCTCGATCTCCACGAACTGCATGTCGGTGCCGTAGAGCCGGTAGTCGATCTCGTCGGCGGCAGCCCTTCGGCCCGTGCGGCCGGTCGGCGGCGGTGGCGGCGCCGACCAGATCCCGGCCGCCTTGCTCTGCGCCAGTTCCGGAACCTCGGCCACCGGCTGCCATTCGGAAAAGCCCGGCCGCCAGCAGAGCGCATCCGGATGGCTGCGTGCAAAGCGCCTGGCGTCCTCGGTCTCCAGCGGTCCGACCTGGCCGGTCTCGGTGGTGAAATGCCAGCCGCGCATCTCCTGGTCCCCGTTCGTCATCCGCTGCCGGTGATAGCCGATCGGCGGCTCTGCTGTCACGAGGCAGGCCGACCGTGCAGCGGGGTGCGGTCAGAGCGGGAGCAGCTTCAGCCCGTCGGAGCCCGCCGCCACATAGCCCCGGTCGGTGAGCTTGAGATGGGGGATCACCGGCAGCGG
>JALSRW010000169.1 GCA_026984595.1 Alphaproteobacteria bacterium | reverse complement strand
CTCTCAAGCGAACTATGGTCCCGGAAATGCCCCGCTCACGCACGTGTCACCGCCAGGCTACGCTCGACCATCGCGAGCAAGCTCGCGCGCGCTACCGGCTTGGTCAGATAGCCCGTCATGCCGGCGGCGCGACAGCGTGCCTCTTCGCCCTCCAGAGCATTGGCGGTGACCGCGACGATCGGCACCCCTGCTTTCGCCGGGTCCGGCAACGCCCGGATCTCCCGCGCCGCATCGAGCCCGCCCAGATCGGGCATCTGCAGGTCCATCAGTACGAGATCGAAACCTTCGGCGGACACTGCTGCCACCGCCGCCCGTCCGTCGGTCACCGTCACCACCTCGTGGCCGGCCTTTTCCAGCATGATCGACAACAGCCGCAGATTGACGGGGTTGTCGTCGGCGACCAGCACCCGCAGCCGTGGTCCGCGGCTCTCCCCGATGCTGTGCGCGGTCACCAGCTCCCCGCGGTGACCGGAACGCAGCCGCACCAGGCAGGCGAACAGGGTGTCCGCCGACACGGGCTTCGGTAGAAAGGCATCGAAGCCGGCCTCCCTGGCCCGGGCCGCATCGCCACGCAACCCCGCCGCCGCCAGCATCACCAGCCGGGCATGGGCCAGCCGCGGCGTCTCCCGGATGGTGCGCGCCAGCGCCTCGGCGGCGCGCCTGTCCCCGTCCGCGGCGATGACCACGTGATCGAAAGGGGCGCCGCGGTCGGCCGCTTCGTGGAGCAGCAGCAGCGCCTTTTCGGGGTCGGCGGCCGCGCGGGAGACGAGGCCCCAGCTTTCGGCCAACGCCCGGATCATCTGCCGGCTCCGCTTCTGCCGGTCGACCACCAGCAGCGAGGTTCCCGTCAGTACCGGATCCGAGCGCTCCGCTTCGGCCCGTGTCGCCGATGGCGCCAGAAGCTGCACCGTGGCCCGGGCGATGGTTCCCCGTCCCTGCCGACTCTCCAGTTCGAGATGTCCGTCCATGGCCTCCACCAGACGTCGGGCGATCAGCAGGCCGAGCCCGCTGCCGCCGAACCCTGCTCCGGTCCCGGCCTGGACGAAGGGTTGCGCCAGCTTCGCCAGGTATTCCTCGGCGATGCCGATGCCGGTGTCCGATACCTCGAAACAGAGCCCGATGCGGCCGGGCACGGACGCCGCGGGCGATACGCGGAGACGGATCTCCCCTTCCTCGGTGAACTTGAGGGCGTTGCCGAGGAGGTTGAGGAGCACCTGCCGTAGCCGTCCCGGATCCCCGCGCACCAACTCGGCGGTTCCCGGTCGCCGTTCCACCACCAGCCGCAGCCCGCGCTGCTCGGCGCGCAGCGCGAGCAGCATCCGGATCCGCTCCAGAAAGGGGGGAAGCGCGAAGTCCACGGGCTGCAGCGCGAGCTTGCCTGCCTCCATCCGGGACAGATCGAGCAGGTCGTTGATCAGAGTGAGCAGCATCTCGCCCGATTCGAGAACGGCCTGCAGATACTCGGTCTGCTCGCCGCTCAGCGGCGTCTGTGCCAGCAGGCGGGACATGCCGAGAATGCCGTTGAGCGGCTCGCGCATCTCGTGACTGACGGTGGCCATCAGCTCGTTCTGCCAGCGTTGGTGCATCGCCGCCCGTTCCAGCTCCTGCTCGAGGGCGCGCAGGCGGGCTTCGCTGCGGCGTCGCCAGCGGCGCATCTGCGGCGGGCGGCGAGGCATCCGGTTCCGGCGGGTGGCGTCCGCTGCGCGGCACGATGCCATCGGTGATCCTCCCGGAATGGGCACATGGCACGGCCATGTTCTACCTATGGTTTAGCACATTGCAAGACCCGCCCATCCCTCTTGCGGGTTGAAAATAGGTGTTTTTTCCTATAAATGGTTTCTCCACCCCATGCCAACGGCCCTGGGCCGATCATCGACGGAGACCCGCAATGGCCTCGAGCAACACCCGGAAAGGAACTCCCGCGAGCAGGGAGGCAGCCGGTCGCGATCGGAGGAGCAGCGACAACGAAGTCGACTGGGAGGACGTGGCGCGGCTGCTGGCGGCCGGCCTCTCACACCGCGAGGTCTGCGAGCTGGCCGGATGCAGCCCGTCCCGGCTCAAGACGAAGCTCGCCCGCAGCGCGACCTTCCGTGAAGCCGTTCAGCGTCACCGCCGCGAAACACCGGAGGAACCCGCCGTCATGTACGATCGCCTGCGACGGCTGGTCTATACCCATCTCGAACGGCTCGCCCGTTCCGGCAATCTGCGCGTCCTGCTGTGGATCGCCGACAAGCTCAAGCTGGTCCAGCCGATCGACAAGGCGGCGCCGGAGCTGGAACTGCGCAGCATTCTGGAAAATCTCAGCGACGAGGAATTCGCCCAGTTCGAGGCCCTGGGCCGCAAGTAGCCATCCCCGCCGGTGCCCCCTCCAGGGCACCGGCGGTCCCCTCAACCCGCTTCGGACAGAATCACCAGCTGCAGGCCCTGCGGATAGTAAAGGGTGAGACCATTGGCGAAGGTCACATAGTCGTAGCCGGCGACATCGATGCCGCTGGCCGTGACATGGGCTTCCACCGTGCCGCGAGCCACCGGCCGTTCGGAGGTCAGCAGCGTCAGCACCGGCATGTTGGAATCATTGTAGAGCACGACCTCGCCGCTGCGATCCGCGATCAGATCCGACAACGCCAGTACCGGCGGCTCGCCAGCGCCTGCAACTCCTCCTCTGCCACGATGCTCTTCGCCCGCCGTCGGCTGGCCGCTCCGCGGCTTCTCCGATCCTCGTCCTTCCGTGACAACCATGTCCTGTCCCCGACCCGCCGCGCGGCGCAGCGCCGCGCGCGAGTGCCGTTAAGCATGTTATGCGGGGCCAACTACCCCTGCCCCCGAAGCTGCGCAAGGCGCCCCGGCGCCCGGAACACCCTATAGGGGCGGCAAACGCGGCGTCGCGGTACGGGGCTATGCGGAAAGCGGCGCGCAGCGCCGGTCCTGCGGCAGTCGGGTGAAGGGCAGCTTGCAGGGATCGACGATCACGTGACCGGGCGCCTCGACCACCAGGATCTCCCCGGCCAGCGGCGCGAAATCGGCGCGAAAATGCACCGAACTCTTGAGTACCAGAATGCGCATCGTCGCCGGCTCGATCCCCAGATGGCGGAAGATCGCCTGGTCGGCGGCCTGCAACCGGCGGGTCGAAACCAATACCTTCACCCCGGGCGCCGGACATGGCGACAGCAGCGCCATCGGCCCCAGATCCACCTGGTTGCCCCGATACATCGGACCGGTGGCAACGAAGCGTCCGTCGCCCAGCTCCTCGACCCGCCAGTCGCAGACCAGGGGCGAAACCCCTTCGGGGCCGTGTCTGCCGCCGAGGGGCAGGTCATGGAGCACCGTGCCCCTGCCGGCCGCATGCGCGGCTGCCGCAGCCTCGCCGTCGGCCATCAGGGCCAATGCCGCCCCTTCCGCTCTCTGGCGCATCAGTTCGGCCAGGATTCCGGTGGTATCCGAGCTGCCGCCCCCGCCCGGATTGTCCTGGGTGTCGGCGAGGACGACCGGCCCCGGACCGGCGAAGGCCCGCGCATGGGCAACGGCTTCCGCAGGCGGCCACAACCGGCCGGCGAACTGCGGCTCGGCCGAAGCCAGCGCCGCCGCCAGCTCGGTCGCC
>JALSRW010000168.1 GCA_026984595.1 Alphaproteobacteria bacterium | reverse complement strand
CATCACTTCTTCCATGGGGCCGCCCCGCTTTCCCAGAGGCCGCAGATGCGTTCGCGATCGCGCGGCGTGTCGAGGCACGACCAGAAGCCCTGATGGCGAAAGACCCGAAGCCCGCCATCGGCGGCCAGACGGGTCAGGGGCTCGCCTTCGAGCACGCAGTCCTCCTCGCAGGAGAGATAGTCGAGAAAACCGCGCCGGAAGAGGAAGAAGCCGCCATTGACCCAGCCGTCGCCGCTGATCGGCTTTTCGGCGAAGGCCGCGACCCGGTCCTCGTCGAGCTGCAGCCGCCCGAACTGGGAAGGCGGGTTGACGGCGAGCACCGTGCCCAGCGCCCCGTGGCCGAGATGGTAGTGGAACTCCTCTTCGAGATCGGCGTCGGTCAGCCCGTCGCCGTAGGTCACCGCGAAATGCTCGGCATCGCCGAGATAGCGGGCGGCGGCACGGGCCACCCGGGCGCCGGTCATCGCATGGAGGCCGGTATGGGCGACGGTGATCTCCCAGTCGGGCATATAGTCGGACTGGTGGTAGGAAACCGAGCGGTCCCGGAGATCGAGGGTGAAATCGCAGAGGATACCCGGCAGCATCATGAAGTAGCTGGCCAGCGCCTCGCCGCGGTAGCCGGCACAGATGACGAAACGTCGGAAGCCGAAACGCGCGTACCATCCCATGATATGGATCAGCAGCGGCCGGTCGCCGACTTCCAGCATCGGCTTCGGGCGGTCCCCGGCACTGCCGTTCAGGCGGGTGCCGAAGCCGCCGCACAGGACGAAGACGGGGACATCAGAAGGCGCTGGCATGCAGCAGGTCTCCGGGAGCGGCGGAAGGGCGGGGTGCCCGTGGCGGTGCCGGCTGCCGGCGCATATGGGCGGCGATCTGCTCGTACAGCCAGGCACCGTCGCCGGCCTCGAGCAGTCGGCGGTAGCCGGCTATCGTCCAGGTGATGGTCGCCGCGGTGTCCAGCAGTGGGCGCCAACCCAGCTCGCGACGGGCACGGGCGGCGCAGAGATGCTGATGGGGCACCTCGATGCCGGGCGGTCGCGGCAGCGGCCGCCAGGCGCCGCGGCCGAAGCCTTCGACCATGGCGGTGGCGATGCGGGCCACGGTCCAGCCCGGACGGTCCGGGGACGGGCCGAAATTCCAGCTTCCGGCGAAGCGGGCGGGCGCACGGGCCAGATGCTGGGCCAGCAGGAGGTAGCCGTGTACCGCATCGAGAACATGCTGCCAGGGACGCGAGTAGTCGGGGTGGCGGATTTCCACCACCCGCCCGGCGGTGATCCCGCGCACCAGATCGGGGATCAGGCGATGCGGGCTGAAATCGCCCGCGCCGACCACATTGCCGGCACGCGCGGCAGCCAGGCCGATGCCGTCCTCGGCGGTGAGATAGCATTTCCGGTAGGCAGCGATCACATGCTCGGCCGCGGCCTTGCTGGCACTGTAGGGTTCCTCGCCGCCGAGCGCCTCCTCCTCGCTGCAGCGGCCGTCGGGCCGGCGATAGACCTTGTCGCTGGTGACCGCCACGATTGCGCGGAGATCGGGTGCGGCGCGCGCCGCCTCGAGCAGGTTGAGGGTGCCGAGAATGTTGGTGGTGAAGGTTTCGACCGGGTTCTTGAGCGCCTCGAGGACGATCGGCCGCCCCGCCAAATGGAAGATCACCTCCGGCCGCTCGCGGCGGATCACCGCCTGCAGCGAAGGCAGATCCCGCACATCGCCGACATGACCGGCGACCCGCCCGGCGATGCCGGCAGCGTCGAACAGAGGCGAGGCGTGTTCCGGCGGATGGGCGAAGCCGGCGACCTCGGCACCGAGTTCGCTGAGCCAAGCGGACAGCCAGATGCCCTTGAACCCGGTATGGCCGGTGACCAGCACTTTTCGGTTGAGCCAGAATGTCGGGTCGAGTCCCATGCCGCCCTCCGGAGCCCGGGCCAGAATTATCAATGGTTTCCCACCTATGATTGGTTTCAACTTATGCGCAATTTTTTGAAAAGGCAAGCCGAAGAAGGGAGGCGAGGCGCGGCCCGGAAACGCGGCTGCGCCCGCTTCCGCGGGCGTCTCGGGTCTCAACCCACGCGTGAGAAGTGACGGGCGGCGGAGGCGACGGTGCGTCCGGCACTGGTCTTTCATCCCGACTATCGGCTGGCGGTCGCGGGCCCGCCGCATTTCCTCTCGTCCCGTTCCGCGCTGCTGCTGGACGAGCTCGAGCGGCGGGGCCTCGTCGATCCGGGCCGGCTCCACCGGCCGCTGCCGGCATCGGGCCGCTGGCTGGCCCTCGCCCATGCCTCCGACTATGTGACGACGGTGTTGGAAGGGCGTCTCGACGGGGCCGGTCGAAGGCGGCTCGGCCTGGTGTTCGGGCAAGCGCTGCTGCGGCGCAGCCTCGCCGCCGTCGGCGGCACCGTGCTGGCCGGCCAGCTCGCCCTCGAGGAAGGTCTCGCCTGCAATCTCGCGGGGGGCGGCCATCATGCCGGGGTCGCGGCGCCGGCCGGTTTCTGCCTGTTCAACGATGTCGCGGTGGCGGTACGGGTCCTGCGCGCACAGGGGTTGGTGTCGCGGGTGCTGGTGATCGATCTGGACGTGCACCAGGGAGACGGCACCGCCGCCATCCTCGCGTGCGACAGCGGCGTCTTCTGCCTCTCGGTGCATTGCCGCACGAACTATCCTTTGCGGAAGGCCCGCGGCAGTCTCGATCTCGCACTCGAAGCGGAAAGCGACGACGGCCTCTATCTGGCCGCACTGGAGCGGCTGCTGCCGGGACTGCTGGCGCGGCTGCGCCCGGAGTTGGCGTTCTACAATGCCGGCGTGGATCCGCATCGCGAGGACCGACTCGGGCGGCTCGCGCTTTCCGATGGGGGGATCGCCGCCCGGGACGCGCTGGTGCTGGAACTCTGCCGCCGGCGAGGCGTACCGGTCGCCACCGTCACCGGCGGCGGCTACGGGCCGCCCGAGGCGGTGGTGGCCCGCCATCGCCTGCTGTTCGAGGCGGCCGCCGCGCTGTCCTCCTGGTGAGCGGGCTCAGCGATCCCTCCCGAGATCGAAGATCTTGCCCGGGTTCAGGATCCCCGCGGGGTCGAGCGCCCGCTTGATGGCCCGCATCACTTCGAGGGACGGCCCCGCCTCCTTGACGAGGCTGGCCTTCTTGCCGAGGCCGATACCGTGCTCGCCGGTGCAGGTGCCGCCGGCGGCCAGCGCCCGCCCGACCATCGCATCGTTGAGCCGTTGTACGGCCTGGCGTTCCTCGGGATTGTCGGGGTCGATCAGGAAGACCACATGGAAATTGCCGTCGCCGACATGGCCGAGGATGGGGGCGGGGATACCGCTTTCCTCGATCTCCCGGCGGGTCTCGGCGATCACCGCGGCCAGGCGGGAGATGGGAACGCAGACGTCGGTCACCCAGGCCACCGCCCCGGGGCGCAGGCCGAGGGCGGCGAAATAGGCGTCGTGACGGGCCTGCCAGAGCCGGCTGCGTTCTTCGGCGAGGGTCGCCCAGCGGAACGCCGATCCGCCGTGCTCGGCGGCGATCTCTCCGGCCAGTTCGGCCTGCTCGGCGACCGCCTGCCGGCTGCCGTGGAACTCGTAGAAGAGGGTCGGCTGCGGTGCCATCT
>JALSRW010000167.1 GCA_026984595.1 Alphaproteobacteria bacterium | reverse complement strand
AGGCGATGCGCACGAGCGCCGCCTTTCGCGGCACCTCGGGCCAGGGCACGGTGCGGATCTCGGGCCGCGCCCCCGGCCCGGCAAAGGTCGCTACGCGGATTTCGTTGGTCATCGAACCTCCCCCCTGTTCCCGAGGCCGAGGATGATGCGCGCGCCGGCGTCCCGCAAGCCCGGCCCATGTGTCAGAGGGCGATGGCAACGCCGAGTGCGAAGAACAGGAAGGAGATCAGGGTCACCAGTGCGATCTCGCCGGTCGAGGCGGTGTCGGAGTTGCCCGCGCCATGGCCACCATGGCCGGCCCCGGCTCCTTCCCGCGCCGCCGGCGCATGCGCTTCCCCCACCGCGCCGGGCGGGCGCACGGTCATCATACCGTGCTTGAGGCCGCGTGCCACCAGCCACCAGTTGACCGGAAAGGCGGCCAGGAACCCGACAAGCAAGGCCATGCTCATGACGAACCAGAAGGCCGGGGAAAGCGGCGATTGCGCACCGGCGACGGCGGCCATTGCGAAGGCCATCACCGGCAGCATGCCGGCCATCAGGAAATTCATGGAAACCAGCTCGGGCAGGAAGGTGGCGGCCAACGCCCGGCGATAGGAGCCGCCCAAGCTGTTGCGCATGAACAGGGCCTGGAAGATCGACCAGCCGAAGCCGAAGCCGAGCACATATTCGAGGGTGATGTCGAGGGCCGGCGAGAGGGCCAGGAGGCCGCCCAGAAAGGCCCCGGCCAGGATCCCCACCCCGTCACCGGCGACACAGTGCATGGTCGAGCCCAGCACCTGACGCCAGCGGATCGCCACATAGCGCTCGTGCAGCCCGGGCAGCGGCTCGCGACAGCCGAGGACATAGAGAAAGGCGCCGATCGGTCCGGTGTAGAGGGTCAGCAGGACGAACCCCCATTTGAGCACCACCGATTCCGGGGTGCGGACGATGTCGATCGCCACGAATGCCACCGCCGCCGCGGTCAGCAGGAACCACAGCAGCATCACACCTTCGAGCATCAGCGCATTTCCCGGCTTCGGTTCACCCCGTCACGATGGCGGCGCGAACCCGGTGCGCGAGTGGAGGACCGGCTGCACGGGATGCTACTCGGCGCCGATCAGGGCCCGGGTTCCCGGCGGCAGGATGTTGAGGCGAATGTTGACCGCTCGCACTCCGTGCACGCTCTCGGCCGCGACCCGTGCCGCCTCGCGTTCCTCGGGCGTATCGACGATGCCCCAGAGATGGGCGACACCACCCGAGACCATCACGCTGATGAACTCGCGGCGCACGCCGGCCTCTTCCAGCGCCTGCTCGATCCGATGGCGCAGGGTGCGATCGTCGCCGGTCGGCGGCGGCGCGGTCTTGCGGCTGGCGAAGGCGCGCAGCAGATCGGCGCGGCTGACGATGCCGACGATCTTGCCCTCGCGTACCACCGGCACGCGCTTGATGTGCCGGGATTCGAGCAGTTCGGCGATGTCCTCGAGGCTGGCGTCCTCGTCGACGGTCACCACCTCGCGGGTCATGACGTCCTTCGCCCGGCGGCCGTGGCTCTTGACGAATTCCCGCGCCCGATCCTCCGGCGCCAGGAACAGCCGCAGCCACCAGGAGGGATGGCGTTCGGTCCCGAGCTCGGGGCGACGCACCAGATCGCCCTCGCTGACGATGCCCAGCACATGCCCCTCCGCATCGACCACCGGCACCGCGCTGATGCGCCGTTCGGTGAGCAGCCGGGCGATTTCCCGAACCCCGGTGTCGGGGGTCGCGGTGACCACCCTGCGGGTCATGACGTCCTTGGCCTTCACCTGCCTCTCCTCCTCGCTCTGGCTTGATGCGCCGCACCGCATGTTAGCCGATGCGGACCAGCGTGTCGGTGACGAAGACGTAGGGTGGCAGGTAGAGGTTCTTGGGTGCCGGCCCCTTGCGGATGCGGCCGGCGGTATCGTAGACCGAGCCGTGGCAGGCGCAGAACCAGCCCTTCCACTCCCCCCGCGGCGTGCCCGGCCTCTGGCCCAGCGGCACGCAGCCGAGGTGGGTGCAGATGCCGATCACGATCAGCCATTCCGGCCTCTGCACCCGCTCCGCATCGGTCGCCGGATCCCGCAGCTCGGCATTGTCGTCGGCCCGGGCGAGGGCGATCTCCTCCTCGGTCCGGTGGGCGATGAAGATGGGTTTGCCCTGCCAGACGACGGTCACCCTCTGGCCGACCTCGATGGGATCCAGATCGACCTCGGTCTGGGCCACCGCCAGCACCGCCTTCGACGGGTTCAGACTGTCGATCAGCGGCCACAATGCCGCCAGCGTCCCCACGCCGAAGGTCGACCAGGCCACGAGTTCCAGGAAATCGCGCCGCTTCGGCGCCGGCTTGCCGGCATCCGATCCGTCCGTCATCGCATTTCTCCCGATCACCCCGCAGCCGGCCCGAGGGTCCCTGCGGGTCAGTCGCCCTCGACGTGATCCTCCTCGTGACGCCCGCCGTCCTCCTGCTCGTCCTCGCCGCGATGATGCATCATGTCCCGGACGCGCTGCGGGATGTCGGCCATCGAGAACCTGGACTGCTCCGAGGGGCTGTGGGCGAAGGCGATGATGTCGGCGAGTTCCTGCCCGGTGAGGCTGATCTGCTCACCCAGCTCCTCCTGCTGCAGATAGATCATCGCTTCCGCACCCGCCCACATCCTCGCGGCGAAATCGAAGGGGTTCATGTACCCGTTGGTGTTGTCGAAATCGAGCGGTGGTGCGTCCTCGCCGCCGACGCCGTTGACCGAATGGCAGACCACGCAGCCCTTGCTGGCGAACAGCTTGCGCCCCCGCTCCGGGCTCATCAGCGGCATCAGCATCAGGGCGTCCGGCTTCGCTTCGGACGGCGTCTGTCGACCCGCCGGAGCCATCTTCGGTCCGTGGTTCATGGCCCGGGCGGTCCCCGCCGGGAGCAACGCCGCGGCGAGGAGGAGAGAAATGGCAACTCTGCGACCGTTCATGACAATCTCCTGCATTCGGGGCTCACGAGCCCGCCAGTTGCGCCATCTGATGTCCCTTGCCCTCGATCGGGATCTCGCCGCGGACGTTCAGCGTCTTCTGTTCGATCACCCAGATCTTGGGCTCCTCGGCGCTGGACACGTAGAGCTTGCCGCGGCCCCGTACCGCCATCACGTGGAAGGGGCCGGAAGCGAGCTTGGTACTGCGGAAGGTGCCGGTGACCAGATCGTAGGCGGTGAGCTTGTTCTCTCCCATCACCGCCACGAACAGGGTGCGTCCGTCATCGCCGAGATCGATGCCGTGCAGAACCTCGCCCACGGGAATGGTACGGAGCTGCTTGCCGGCCTCGATGTCGATCTCACCGACCGCACCGTCGCCGTTGTTGTTGACGTAGAGCCGCGTACCCTCGCGGTCGATCACCAGATGCTCCGGGCTGCTCCCGGTCGCGATCTCGCGTACCACCTTCCAGCCGTCGGCGGCGATCTCGACCACGGTGTCCGAGCCGGCGCTGCTGACGAAGGCGCGGCTGCCATCCGGCGTGAACACGGCATAATTGGGCAGCGATCCGGTCTCCACCGTGGCGACCACCGAGAAGGTCGCCAGATCGATCACCGTCACCGTGTCGGCATTGGGCTGGGTGACCAGCGCG
>JALSRW010000166.1 GCA_026984595.1 Alphaproteobacteria bacterium | reverse complement strand
GAGCAGGGCCAGCCACACCAGCAGGGCGATCGGCAGCCATATGGCGGCGCCCAGGAAGAATGGCCGGAAGCCGTTCTGCAGGAGCGGCCAATCCGCAACCCGTGCGCGCCATCCATGGCTCGTGGACATCGGAGGCGAATGCTGCAACGCGCGTTCCTCTTCATGCGCCCGGTTTCCGGCGGCGGCCATGTTATCGCCACAGTCGCTCCGCCCGCACTTGACGGCTGTCAATTCCCGGCGCCAGCAGGGAATGGTTCGGGGTGGCCGCTCGGCGGCCGGGCTGCAGGGAGGAGGATGGCATGAGGGGCGAGGTCGTGGTGATCGGAGGCGGCATCACCGGGCTCGCGGCCGCATTCGAGCTGGCGGTCGCGGGCTGCCGCGTGACCCTGTTCGAGGCCCGCAGGCTCGGGGCGATGGCCTCGGGGGTGACCCTCGGCGGGGTGCGGCAGTCGGGCCGGCATCCGGCGGAGCTGCCGCTGGCCCGGGCGGCGGTGGCCATCTGGCGCGAGCTCGAGGATCTGCTGGAGGCACCGACCGGGTACCGGCGCACCGGCAATCTGCGGCTCGCCCGCACACCCGAAGAAGCGGAGCATATCGCCGCCATGGTCGCCGAGCAGCGGGCGGCGGGCCTCGACATCGCCCTGCTCTCGGATCCGGTGGAGATCCGCGGGCTGGCGCCGCTGCTCGCGGAGGGGATCGTGGCGGCCTCCTTCTGTCCCGGGGACGGCCAGGCCGAGCCGGGGCTGGTGCTCGCCGCCTATGCCGCGGCGGCGAGACGCGTCGGTGTCGCACTGCGCGAGGGCGAGACGGTCCACGGGCTGGAAGTGCGGGGCGGACGCATCGCCGGGGTGCACACCGGCAGCGGCCATGTCCCGGCCGATGCGGTGGTCGTCGCCGCCGGCATCGAGAGCAACGCCCTGCTCGCACCGCTGGGCCTCGCCATCCCGATGACGGTGCCGGAGGTCGCGGGCTTCCGCACCCGCCCCGTCGGTCGGTGCCTCGGCCCGGTGCTCGGGGTCGCCAATGCCGAGATCGCGCTGCGGCAGCAGCTCGACGGCTGTCTGCGGGTCACCGGTGCGGCCGGCGAGGGCGGTGATGGCAGGGCGGGTGGCCCGCGCCTCGCCGGCTTTTCGGCCCTGCTCGCCAGCTTCGCCTCGCTCCTGGAGGGTGCCGCCGAGTTCGTCCTGGCCGAGACCTGGGCCGGGTATCTCGACCAGACGCCCGACGCGTTGCCGGTGATCGAGGCCGTTCCCGGGATCGACGGGCTGGTCCTGGCCTTCGGCTTTTCCGGTCACGGCTTCGCGCTGGGCCCGATCGCCGGGCGGCTGGTCCGCGATCTGATCGTCGCGGGCAGATCCCGCCTGCCGCTCGACGCGTTTCGCCGCGACCGTTTCGGGCGAGGGGGTAGCGGCGCGGCCGTCACCCTTCACGGCTGAGGCCGGGGCTCTCGGCCGCAGCAGAGAAGACGAAGCAGGATCCGGTCCTCGTCCACCGGAACCGCCGCTTTGAAGGGGCCGGCGGCGAAGCGCAGGGCGATCCGCTCGGCGGGGACGCCGGCCGCCACCAGCCGTCCGGCGAGCACCTCGAAGCGTCGGATCGCCCGCTCCCAGACGGCGATGGCCAGGGCGTCCCGGCTCACCGCATGCCTGCCGCGGGCGGACAGCACCACATGCCAGTCGGCGGATGGCGGCAACGCCCGCACGGCCCGGTCGAGCTGGGCCACCAGTACCGCGAGCTGCTGCTCGGCATTGCGATCGAGTTCCGCCGAGCCCGGTCGGAAGAGGATTTCGCCGCCGACCCGGGCCGTCGAGCCGGTCCGGCCGCCGTTCTCCCCGGTCGAGCCGGGGGAGACAGCGTTCTGGCGTGCCGACGCCTGCAGGAGCTCCCGCTCGAGCAGGCGGATCCGCGATTGCGCCTGCCACAGCCACAGGGAGAGACCGAGGATCGCGGCCAGTGCGAGGCCGGCGAGTGCCCGCCAGACGCGCCATCTGGCCCCGCCGTTCGTCGGCCGCCGGCGGCGCTGCCGCGTTCGCTCGCGCGACGCACCTCCGTTCGGTCCGCCGCTTTTCGAACGGGTACGCAGCCGTGCCTCGTAGGCCGCCCGCTGCAGCGGATCGCTCAGCACCGCATAGGCCTCGCTCAAGAGGCGGAATCGTTCGGGATCGACGCCCGGTCCCGCGCGGTCGGGATGGAGCCGTTTCGCCCGTTCGCGATAGGCGCTTTTGATCTCCTCGGCGGAAGCGGTGCGCTCGACGCCGAGAATGGCATAGTAATCCCTGAGCGGCTCGCCGGTTGCCATGATCCTGTCCGGTTCAACGCGAGAACGGCGCCAGCAGGCGCCGAACTTGCCGTGGTCGGCCGTTGCGGGCAAGCTTCGCCCGGTCGTCGATCGGAGGAATCGAAGCGTGTGGCAGGATTGGCGGAGATGCCCCGGATCCGTGGCGGGGCCGCGGCCGCTGCGGCCGAGGGGCGCCCCGGCCGGTCGCGACTATCAGCGCGCCCGCTTCTATCGCTGGGAGCAGGAGCATGTGCTCCGCCATCACGCGACACCTCTTTCCCTCGCCGCGTGTCGGGCCCTGGTCGAAACCGCCTATCGCTGGCTGGAGCCCGAGGCCGCGCGCCTCCCCGGATGGCGGCCGCCGCTGGTGGGCGACGGGCGTGGTCGTCGCCATGCCTGCGGCTCGCGGGAAGTGATCAAGTTGCCGCGCTGGGCCCGCACCGCCCCCATCGTGCTCCACGAATGCGCCCACGGGGTCACCCCCGACAAGCACGGACCGCGGTTCGTACGGGTCTATGTCGATCTTCTGGTGCAGTTTCTCGGTCTCGCGCCGGTGCCGCTGCTGGCCAGCCTCGGCGAGGCCGGCATCGATGTCGCCGTTCCGCTGCGATGCGGGATCAGTGGGAATGGGGCTGGTGGAAATGGCCGGGGGCGGGGCCGAAAAGCCGCGTCTTGACCCGCTCGGCGATGCCGACCACGCCGGGGGCGAGCACTGCAGCGATGTCGACGCCCGCGCGGATCGCGTTCCAGTTGACGAACCACCACTGCCCGAGAACCTCCCAGCAGCGCAACCGTTCGCCGAGCGGCAGTGGCTCGCGGCGCACCATTCCGACATACTCGGCGTAGAGGCGCCAGGTCGGGAACACCAGCCGACCGGCCCGGCTCGCATCATGCCAGCGCATGCGTTCGGTCAGGCTGGCATGCCGCCGGGTATAGCGATTTTCGTGCTCGCGCATCTGCACCAGCGGCTCGTCGAGCTGCAGCAGGCGACCGCGCAGTGCCATCTGCGCCAGGAAGGCGCGGTCGGCGCCGTGGAACGGCCCGTGCAGGAGCGAGTTGGCCATCGCCGAGCGGCGCACCAGGCCGAAGAAATCGACGCAGGAATGCGAGCGCAGGATCATCGCCGCGAACCGCTCGGAAGGTGAGTCGCGATCGGCCGCGCGCAGGCCGCTGTCGTAGAAGCCGATGCGATCGCCGCTGCCGTCGATATACTCGACGATGGTGTTGCAGAGCACCGCATCGGGCGTCCGGTCCAGCGCCCTCACCGTGGCCTCGAGATAGCCGGGCAGGATGCGATCGTCGTGGGCCAGCCATTTGAAATAGGTGCCGCGTGCCGCCGCCCAGGCCCGGTTGTAGTTGGGTGCCGCGCCCAGATTGCGCGGATTGTGCAGGTGGACCACACGCCGGTCGCCGGCCGCGAGATCACGGATGATTTCCGGCGTGCGATCGGTGGAGGCGTTGTCGGAGACGATCAGCTCGAGATCGCCGAAGCTCTGATCGAGCACGGAACGCATCGCCTCTTCGAGATAGTTTTCCCCATTGTAGACGGGGATGCCGATGCTGACCCTGGGGGGTGTTTCGCGCATACACCGATGTCCGTTTCCAACTGCCTGTAGAAAACAATATAGCGGGACCGCACCGGAGATTTCCAGGGGTCCGACATCCTCGGTGCCGGAGAAGTGGCCTGGCCGCCACATTCGGGTGCGCCCGCAGGAGGAACTCCGCGGATTGTGGCGATGTCGCCGGCAGCACGCACCTGGCCGCGGGGTCAGCCGATGATCCCCGCCGCACGCCAGTCGGCGATGGCTTCGGGCGTCGCCCCGATGAGCTCCCGCAGCAATTCCTCGGTGTGCTGGCCGAGAAGGGGAGGCGGATGCCGATAGTCGGGCGGTGTCGCGCTCATCTTGACGGGGTTGGCGATCAGCGGAACGGTTCCTCCCCCGGCCAGGGGGTGGGGCAGGTCGATCCGCATGCCGCGGGCCCGCACCTGCGGATCGGCGAAGACCCCGGCGATATCGTTGACCGGACCACAGGGAACGCCCAGATCGGCCAGCCCGTCCACCCATTCGGCGGTGGTCTTGCGGCGCATGATCGGAAGCATCCGCGCATACAGCGCGCCGCGGTTCTCCACCCGTGCGCTGTTGGTCGCAAAGCGCGGATCGGCGGCCAGCTCCGGAGCGCCGGCGAAATCGCACCAGCGACGGAACTGCCGATCGTTGCCCACCGCCAGGATCACCCAGCCGTCGGCGCTCTCGAAGGCCTTGTAAGGGACGATGTTGGGATGCTCGTTGCCGAGTCTGCGGGGTACCCGGCCGGAAACCAGGTAATTGACGCCCTCGTTGACCAGCCAGGCGACCTGGCTGTCGAGCAGTGCCATGTCGATATGCTGACCCTCGCCGGTGGCATCGCGATGTCGCAATGCGGCCAGAATCGCCACCGCCGCGTACATGCCGCACATCACGTCGGCGATGCCCACTCCGACCTTGAGAGGTTCGCCGTCGGGCTCGCCGGTGATGCTCATGATGCCACCCTGCCCCTGGGCCAGGAAATCGTAGCCGGCGCGCGGCGCGAGCGCACCGGTCTGCCCGAAGCCGGTGATCGAGCAGTAGACGAGCCGAGGGAATTCCCGCCGCAGGTCCTCGTAGCCGAGGCCGTATTTGGCGAGACTTCCGACCTTGAAATTTTCCACCAGCACGTCGCAGCGGGCGATCAGCCGGCGGGCCAGTTCCTGTCCTTCGGGTCTCGAAATGTCCAGGGCGAGCGAGCGCTTGTTGCGGTTGGCGCAGAGATAATAGGCGCTCTCGCTGGTCGGCCGGCCCGCCGCATCCGTCACATAGGGCGGCCCCCAGCGGCGGGTGTCGTCACCATGGCCGGGCCGCTCGATCTTGATCACATCGGCGCCCAGATCCCCGAGGAGCTGGGTGCAGGTGGGCCCGGCCAGAATGCGCGTGAGATCGAAGATGCGGATCCCCGAAAGTGCGCCCGTGCCGCTCATCGTCAGGCCTTCTGGAGATGGTCGTCGCCCGGCTGACTAGCGCAAGCGAGGGGCGCATCACAAGCGCGCCCGATCAGGAGCCGGCGAGCGGCAGGCCCTGCAGGGCCGAGCCATGGGCGAAGCCCGAGGAGAGCGCCCAACCGGCGATCGCGCCGATCAGCAGCGGATCCCCCTCGCTGGCGGTGTTCGGGCGATGGGCGCGCCACAGGGCGAGCAGGAAGAAGGCCAGGGCGGCATAGCCCGCGCCCGCTTCCCAGGCCGTTTCCATGCCCGCTTGCGGCAGGCGCATGAGATAGAGCGCGACGGCGGCCAGGGCGGCGAGCCCGAGCGCCAGATCGCGCCGGGCCGCAGCGTGGTTCGGGGACCGCGGTGCGAGGTTGCGGTGCAGCAGCAGATCGCCCCGGCCGACGGCCAGTTCGGCGAAGACCGCCACGGCGCCGGCCCAGGCCACCAGATCGAGGCTGCGGGTCATGCCCAGAGCGATGGCTCCGGCGTCGAATGCGAGGGCGGCGGCGAAGGCCGTGAGCAGCAGGCGCGCCAGCAGGGGCAGCGGCGGCACGGCGTGGCGGGTGGCGTGACAGAGCGCCATCACCGCCGCCAGCACGGCGATGCCGGGGGCGGGCATGGCGGCGATGGCCAGACCGAGCAGCAGAAAGGGAAGACCGAAGATGCGGCCGCTGCCGCCCTCGCCGCCGCCCGAAGGGCGGCGGCAGGCGGCCAGCAGGCCCGTACCGAACAGGGTCAGCAGCAGGCCGAGAAAGGCGAAGGCCAAGGCCAATACCTGCTCCGTCGCCAGCGGCCCGCGGAAGAGAAAGGCCGGAGCGACGGAGAGCAGCACCACCGGCCAGCCCCGGGCCGGTACCGCGAGGCGCACCGTCAACCGCTCCGGCTGCGGCTTGGCGACGGCGGCGCGTTCTCCCCGGCTGCCCATGCCACCATTGCCGGCAAGACTGGCCACCATCCCGGACATCGCCGTGCTCTCCTCGCTGTTGTGGAGCCCCGATGCCCGGGATGGTGGACCAGGATGGTTAACGAACGGTTAACCGCAGAGCATCCGGCTCAGGGCAGCAGCAGGAAGATCTGCATGTTGCCGCGGAGGATGGTCAGTGCGAACACTTTCCTGGCCTGGCGCACGCGATTCTCGAACTCGGCCAGCGACCCGACCGGCTCGCGATTGACGGCGAGAATGATATCGCCCGGTCGCAGTCCCACCTGCCAGGCCGGCGAGCCGCGCTCGACATCGGCCACCAGCACGCCCTCGACGTTGCCGTGGGCGGGGTGGTCGGAGGGGATGTCGGTGAGGGTGGCACCGGCGAGCTGCGGTACCGCCTCGGCGCCGGCGATCACTTCCTCGGCGGGTTCGCCGATCACCACCTCGACCTGCTTTTCGCGGCCGTCCCGCAGCAGGGTGAGCTTGACCTTCTGGCCACGCTCCATGAGACCGATGCGGTTGCGCAGGTCGGTCGAGCTCTTCACCGGCTTGCCGTCGACCGCCACGATCACGTCGCCCGGCCGCAGGCCGGCGGCAGCCGCCGGCGAATTGGGCTCGACGCGGCTCACCACCGCCCCGCGCTTGCCGGGAATGCCCATCGCCTCGGCGATTTCGGGAGTCAGATCCTGGATCGCCACGCCGATCCGGCCGCGCCGTACCTCACCATACCGGATGAGCTGCTGCATCACCGCCCGGGCCATGTTGACGGGCACCGCGAAGCCGATGCCGACATTGCCGCCGGCGGGGGCGATGATGGCGGTATTGATCCCGATGAGTTCGCCCTTGGTATTGATCAGCGCGCCACCGGAATTGCCGGGGTTGATGGGGGCATCGGTCTGGATGAAGCTCTCGTAGTTCTCGGCGGCGATGCCGCTGCGGCCGAGGGCGCTGATGATGCCGGAGGTGACGGTCTGGCCGAGGGCGAACGGATTGCCGATGGCCAGCACCACATCCCCGACCTCGAGGAGGTCCGAATCCCCGAGCGGCAATGCGGTGAGCCGTTCGGCGGGGATCCGCAGCAGTGCGATATCGGTGGCCGGGTCCCGCCCGATGAGTTCGGCCTTGAAGCGGCGCTTGTCCTTGAGGGTGACGGTGATTTCCTCGGCGCCCTGGACCACATGATTGTTGGTGAGCACGTAGCCCTTCTCGGCGTCGACGACGACGCCCGAACCGGCGCTCAGCACCTCGCGCCGCGGCTCGGTGTCCGGCAGGCCGAAGAAGCGGCGGAAGAACGGATCGCGCAGCAGCGGGTTGGTCTGGGCGGGACGGATCGAGCGGACCGCGATGTTGACCACCGCGGGGGTCACGTGTTTCAGGACCGGGGCCAGGGTCAGTACTCCGCGCTCCTCGTCGAGCAGCGAGAGCTGGGCCTGGGCGGGGATGCTCGTGAGGCCCGGGGCCAAGCCGATCAGCAGGACGGCGAGCCAGACTCGGTATCGCGACATGTTTTTTCCTCCCTTCGGTGAGCGGAACGGGGGGCGACCGACCTGCGGGCGCCCGGATGGGACAGGGTATCTCCGCCTTTTATGTAGGTGCGCAGACGGCACCCGAGCGGTGCCCGCCATGCGACAAAAAAGCCGGAGGAACCCGAAGGTTCTCCGGCTGCAGCCGCCACGCGGCCTAACCTCGCGACGCCGTTTCCGGCGGATCGCATCGCCCGCCCGTCCCACCGGGCGACAGCAGGCCCATCACCCAGCAGGGCGGACA
Source organism: Alphaproteobacteria bacterium (assembly GCA_026984595.1). Classification (GTDB taxonomy): domain Bacteria; phylum Pseudomonadota; class Alphaproteobacteria; order Geminicoccales; family Geminicoccaceae; genus JALSRW01. The sequence goes on along the minus strand of JALSRW010000166.1, from coordinate 8,438 downwards.
GAGCCAGAACAGCCAGGGCGCTGCCGCGAGCTGCGCCGCCAGCCACCGGGACGGCGGCGGAAACCTGCTCGGCAGACCGTTCACGCCGCCTTGACCTCGATCCGCTTGACGGGCTTCTGCGCGGTCTCCGGCTTGGGCAGGCGAATCGTCAGAAGACCCTTGTCATAGGTCGCCTCGGCCTTGTCCGGCTCGATCTCGGCCGGCAGCCGGATGGACCGCTCGAAGCGGCCGAACCGACGCTCGACGAGGAAGCGGTTCTCCTCCTTCTCCTCGCGCTCGGCCTTCTTCTCGCCGCGGATGGTCAGCAGATCGCCCCGGACCTCGATGGACACCTCCTCGGGATCGACGCCCGGCAGCTCGACCACCACCTTGTAGGCGTCCTCCGTCTCGAGGATGTCCACCTCCGGCAGCAGCGCACCCGCAATCGGGGTCGGGAACGGGAAGCTCCAGGCCGTCCGACCGCCGAAGAAGTCCTCGAACAGCCGATCCATCTCCCGCCGGAAGCTGGCGAAAGGATCGAACATCTCGTTCCGATTGGCCGCTACCGAACGGGTCGTCCTCGGAACCAGGGTCCGCACATCGACCATGGCTGTACCTCCTTTCCGCATCACCGGTTGCAACGAGCAGGACTTCCTCCGACCGATCCCCGGCTCCGGGCCACGGCGGACCCGGAGCTTCGGCGATCAGGCCGCTTCGGCCTCCTTGCCGCCGCTCTCGCGCGCTTCGATCTCCCGATGCTCGATCGTGCGACCGGCACCGCGGATCTCGATGCGCCGCGGCCGCAGGGCCTCGGGCACCTCGCGCTCGAGCTCGATGATCAGGAGGCCGTTTTCGAGCCGCGCCTCCTTCACCTTGACATAGTCGGCGAGCTGGAAGCGCCGCTCGAAAGCGCGACCGGCGATGCCGCGATGGAGATAGGTGACGTTGGCCGGCTCCCGGCGCTTGCCGCGCACGGTCAAGAGGTTGGGCTCGGTGACGATCTCCAGATCCTCCGGCCCGAAGCCGGCAACGGCCATGACGATGCGGTAACTGTCCTCGCCCAGCTTCTCGATGTTGTAGGGCGGATAAGACGTACCGTTCTCCTCGATCTGCAGGGCAGCATCGAGCGCCTGCCACAGCCGATCGAAACCGACCGTCGACCGCAGCAGGGGGGTGAGATCCAGTGTGGCCATAGATACCCTCCTTCGAGCGATAGCCTAGCCATCACAGACGCGGTCCCTCGGGTGGCAACCGCGATCTTTACATAATCACCGGGATTCCCGGCTTCAAGAGGGGGGCTGCGCGCGATCCCTCCAGGACATGGCCGCGCCCGCCAGCGGCAGCGCCGCCATGGTGAGCAGGGTGGGAAAGGGGCTGCCGTTGGAGAAGGCGGCGAGAGCGCTGCCGACCAGAGCGGGGATGAAGCTCTGCAGGACGCCGAGTGCGGAGACCACGCCGCCGACCGTGCGGCCATGGGGCTGCAGGGCCAGCGCCGTACTGTTGGAGACGATCAGGCTGAAGCAGAAGAAGAAGGCGCCGAATCCCGGAACCAGGAACCACCCGCTGCTCGGCCCGATGGCGGCCACACCGAGGTTGAGCAGACCGCTCGCGAAGGCGCCGGCGCTGCCGGAGGCGATCACCCTGGGCAGCGGCAGGAAGCGCACCAGGCGGGCGTTGGCGAGGCTGCCCAGGGCCGCGCAGGCGGCGGTGAGCGCGAACATCACCGCGAAACCGCCGGGGCCGATGCCGAACAGCGCCATGTAGATGACCGGCACATTGGTCAGATAGACGATCAGGGTGACGAAGGTGAGGATGGTGACGATCGCGTACCGGCAGGAGCGCCGGTTTCCCAGCAGCGCGCGGTAGCCGGCCAGAATGCGCGTCGGGTGCAGGGCTCCGGGATCGGGAAAACGGCGCGTTTCCCGTAGCTGCAGCGCCGTCCAGGCCAGCATGGCGAGCCCGTAGAGCGCCAGAAAGGCGAAGATCCAGCGCCAGGAGCCCAGTGCCAGCAGGCCGGCGCCGATGGTCGGGGCGATGATCGGCGCGGTGATGAAGGCGGCCATCACGAAGGACATCACCCGCGCCATCACCGCACCCTCGAACAGGTCGCGCACCACCGCCCGGCTGAGGATCGGTCCCGTCGCCCCGGCCAGACCCTGCAACATGCGCAGCAGCAGCAGGGTGTCGATGTCGGTTGCCAGCAGGCAGGCGAGGCTCGCCAGCACGAACAGGGCGATGCCCCAGAGCAGAACCGGCTTGCGGCCGAAGCGGTCGGACAGCGGGCCGATGAAGATCTGGCCGACGGCGAAGCCGACGAAGAAGCTGGTCACCGTGAGCTGGGCCGAGGCGAGGCTGCCGCCGAGCTCCGCCGCCACCGCCGGAATCGCCGGCAGGTTCACGTCGATGGTCATGGCGCCCATGCTCATCAGCGCCGAGACCAGCAGGATGAAGCCCGGCCTCACCGGGGCGCTGGCGGTGCCGATCGTCGCCGGTCGTCCCGCGCCGTGCGCCACTGCGATCGCTCAGAAACTGTAGTAGAGCTGGAACTCGACCGGGTGCGGGGTGCGCTCGACCCGTTCCAGCTCGCGGCGCTTGACCTGGATGTAGGCCTCGACGAGGTCGGGTGGCATGACATCGCCCTGGCCCAGAAAGGCGTGATCGGCTTCGAGGGCGGCCAGCGCCTCGGCCAGATCCTGGCAGGCACGGGGCAGATCCTCGAGCTCGACCGCGCGCAGATCGTAGAGATTGCGGTCCATGGCATCGCCCGGCTCGAGCTGGCGTTCGATGCCGTCGAGACCGGCCATGAGAATGGCGGAGAAGGCGAGATAGGGATTGGTGGCGGGATCGGGGAAACGGACCTCGATCCGCTTGGATTCGGGGCGGGCGGCGAAAGGAATGCGGATGGCGGCGGAGCGGTTGAAGGCGGCGTAGGTGAGCAGCACCGGTTCGTCGAGGCCGGGGCGCAGCCGCCTGTAGCTGTTGGTGGTGGCGTTGGTGAAGGCGTTCAGCGCCCGTGCATGAGCCAGCACACCGGCGATGAAGGAGAGGCAGAGCGGGCTGAGATCGGCGTAACCCTGGCCGGCGAACAGCGGCTTGCCGCCGCGGTGCAGGGACAGATTGACGTGGAGCCCGGAGCCCGGCTCGTCCACCAGCGGTTTGGCCATGAAGGTGGCACTCTTGCCATAGGAGGCGGCCACCTGATGGATGACGTATTTGGTGATCTGCAGGCGGTCCGCGCAGCCCAGCAGAGAGGTCGGGCCGCTGCTGAGCTCGCACTGGCAGGTGGCCCGGCCGTGACGGTGCTGGACCCGGCCGAGCCCCAGCGAGGAGAGAAGGGTCGCCACCTCGGCCCGGATCTCGGCGAGATGATCGGTCGGCGGCATCGCCAGATAGGCATCACCCGGTGCCGGCCGGTGACCGGAATTGCCGTCGGCGTAACTCTGCGACGCCGCGCGGCCGCTTTCGCTGGCCTGCAGCCGGTAGCCGTTGGCCATGCTGCCGATCTCGAGCCGGACATCGTCGAACAGGAAAAAGTCGAGTTCGGCCGCCAGCAGAGCCTCGTCGGCGACCCCGAGATCGACCAGATGGCGGGCGGCGCGGCGGGCCACGGAGCGGGGGTCCCGCTCGTAGCCGATGCCGGTGGCCGGATCGGAGCCGTCGCACAGCAGCACCAAGGTGGGCTGGGCGGTGAAGGGATCGACGAAGGCACTGGCGAGGTCCGGTTTCAGAAGCAGATCGGACTCCGAGACGTCGCGCCAGCCGGGGACCGCCGAACCGTCGATGAACAGGCCGTGCTCGAGGATCGTGGCATCGACACTGCCGGCGTCGATCGCCGTGTGTCGGAAGCGCCCGGCGAGGTCGGTGAACCGCAGATCGACGATCTTGATCCGTTCCTGTTCGATCCGCTCGAGGATCGTCTCGGGGCTGCTCATCCTGCCTGGTCCTCTGGTCTTTCGCGAAGCGGCGCCGACCGGCTGTCGGCAAGAGGCGGAGCTTGCCGCGGCGGCACGGCCCGATCAAGCCTCTGTTAACGATTTGCGGGTAGCATGGCGGGAGGAGGTGGTCGAGCCGATGAAATCCCTCTCGGCGATCGCTCTTCCCGGACGGGCCTTCGCGGGCGAGGATGTCTCGTTCCAGGGCCGGGGAGCTCCGGCAGCGCTGGCGAGGCTGTCGGCGGGCGGGCGGCTGGAGCTGAGGATCCTCGGGCCCCGCGACGAGGGTCTCCTGGTAGCGGCGCCGAAGGGACGCTTTCTGCTGGCGGCCGAGGGCGAGGCGCTGGCGGCGTTGCGCCGGTCGGTGACACCCGGCGGGAGCCGCATCACTCTGGAGCTGCCGCGCGGCTCGCCGGTCGACGCCACGGGCCGGGTGCCGGCGAGGCTGGTGGCGGTCGATGGCCGGCCGGTGGACATCGACATCTCGCTGCGGCCGTTCCCCACGCCCGGATCATCGGGCGACCGGTCTCCGGCAGGGCCGGTCCCCGAGCCGCCGGACCTGGTATCCGGTCCCTCGCCACGGCAGGCTCCGGGCCCCGCGCGCCCCCCCTTCGAGGCCACTCTGCTGCGGGGGGATCGCCCGGCCGCTCGTCTCGCGGTTCGTCTCGAACCGGCACCCGCGGCCAACACCGCCGGCGTTTCGCCGGAAGTTCCCGATCTCGCGCCTGCCGCCGGAGGCCGCGGCGCAGCGTCGCCGCCGCCCACCGCCGCCAACCCTTCACCGCCGCCCAGCACCGTCCCGTCGCGCGGCGCCAGCCCACCGTCACCAGCTTCCCCTGCCGGCGCGCAGACCGCGGCACCCCCCGTGCCGGCAGGCTCGCCGCCGCCGCCCGTTGCCGGGGCACGACCGCTGCCCACGGTCGAACCGACGGCGCTGCGGCCCGGAGTCCCCCCGCCTGCCCCACCAGCGCCTCCGCTCGCGACGGATCTCCCGCCGACGGCGGTCGTCACCGGACGGGATGCAGCCGGACGGCTGCTGCTGCGGCTGTCCGAAGGAGCTCCGGCGGGCCTGCTGCGGATCGAGGAGCCCGGCCTCGATGTACCCCGGGGCAGCCGTCTTCTGGTGCAGGTGGTCGGCCGAGGCGGGAGGGGGACGGTGGAGATGGGCCGGGAAACGGTCCCGCAGCCGCCGACGGTGCCGGTCGCCGCCCCGCCTCCACGGATCGTCATGACGGAAGCCGGGGCCACGTTGCGCCTGTTCGCCTATCTGCTGCGCCGGGAAGCCGCGGGCAGCGGCGAGCCGGCCGATTCTCCCGGCGGGCGTGTGGAGACGCAGCCGCCGGTGCCGGGGCGACCGGCGACCGGCACGGGGGTGCCGGAAACGGGCACGCTGGTCTGGCTGGCCGGAGCCGGCGAGCCGCTTTCCCTGCGTGTCGGGGCACGGGCCGAAGGGGACGAGGGAGCGGAGGAGGCGGGGCAGCGCTGGGTCTTCGCCCTGGAGCTCGCCGCCTACGGCGCCCTTCGCCTCGAACTCTGGTCGCGCGGCAGCAGCCGGCAGCTCACGGTGCGCAGCGAACGGCCGCTGCCGGAGGATCTGCGGCGGCAGATCGCGGATCTGTTCGGGGCGGCGCTGGAGATTTCGGGCAATCGGGGGTGGCTGCTGTTCACCGGGCTCGCCCGCGGCGCAAACGGTGCCGCCGATGCGGCAGGCGGCGGCATCCTCGCCTGACGACCCGGGGCGACGGTATCAGATGGCAACCGCGTGGCGCTGCGTGCCGGGCTCGAGATAACGATCGAAGGCGGCGGCCACCAGCCGCAGCAGGGGGCGGTTCTCCGGTGGCACGGTGATCCTGGTGCCGTCGAAGCGGGCGATGCCCAGCGCCACCAGACGTTGCATTCGCTCCTCGTTCGGGGCGAGAAGCGGCCGGGCCACGCCCTGCACCGCAGCGATCCGGTCGAGATCGACGCTGCCGAAACACATGATCTGCTCGATCACCACCCGGATCGCCCGATCGGTCGCACGCAGCCGCAGCCCGCGCGCGACCGGCAGCCGCCCGGCCAGCACCTCGCGCCGCCAATGCCGCAGATCCGCGTGATTCTGCACATATCCGGCCGGCAGTTCGCCGATCGCCGAACTGCCGAACCCGAGCAGCGCATCCGCCGGATCGGTGGTGTAGCCCTGGAAATTCCGCCGCAGCCTGCGCTCGGCGAGGGCGCGGGCCATCGAGTCCCCGGGACGGGCGAAATGGTCGAGGCCGATCGCCACATAGCCCGCCCGCTCGAAGCTCTCGGCGATGGCCTCGAACTGGGCGGCGCGGGCCTTGGCATCGGGCAGGGCCTGCTCCGGGATCAGGCTCTGGTGCCGCTTGAGACGGGGCAGATGGGCATAGCCGAACACCGCCGCCCGATCCGGCGCCAGCGCCAGGATCTCGTGCGCGGTGCGACGCACGGTGGCTACCGTCTGATGGGGCAGGCCGTAGAGCAGATCGACCGAGATATGGTCGATGCCGGCCGCACGGAGCCGGGCGACGACCGCGGCCACCTGCGCCACCGGCTGGATGCGGTTGATCGCTTCCTGCACCCTGGGATCGGTGGTCTGCACGCCGAGGCTGGCACGGTTGATGCCACCCTCGGCGAGGGCCGCCACCAGTTCGCCGTCGACCATCCGCGGATCGAGCTCGATGGCCAGCTCGGCATCCGGCAGGAAGGCGAAACGCTTGCGCAGATGTCCGAGTAGCCGCTCCATGCCGCGGGCACCGATGATCGAGGGCGTGCCGCCGCCGAAATGGAGATGGATGACCGGCATCACCGCCGGCAGCCGGGCCGCCACCAGATCGATCTCCGCCTCGAGCTGCGCCAGATAGGCGGCGATCCGGTCGGCCCGCCGGGTGATGAAGGTGTGACAGCCGCAGTACCAGCAGAGCTGGCGGCAGTAGGGAATGTGGACATAGAGGGAGAGGCGCGCCTCGGGAGTCAGCGCCGCCAGCCAAGCCGCATATTCCTCACCGTTCACCCCGGTCGAGAAATGGGGGGCCGTCGGATAGCTCGTGTAACGCGGCACCCGTTCCCCTTCGAACAGGCGGATATGCTCGGCACGCATGGGCCCGGTCCGTTCGCGCAGCACAGATGCACAACAAGATGATCCTTCGCAGGCGGTTTGCCATGCGTCAAGCTGCCCCTGTGCCGGCCCGCGGCTCGACTGCGAGGCGGGCGCTCCCTATCTTGTCCCGCCAGTCCCGTTCGGCGACAACAAAAGTCGATCCGTGGCCGGGAGGCGATGCATGACGCGCAAGAAAAGCCGGACGGAACGTCCGGTTCACCCCATCAGGCGCCTGCTCACGCCCATCGAGGAGTTCCTGCAGACCGAGGCGCTGGGCGGCGTGGTGCTGATCGCCACCGCCATCCTGGCGCTCCTGTGGGCCAACTCGCCCTGGGCGGATCTCTACGAGGCGCTCCGCAAGTTTCCCATCCGCATCGGCTTCGGCGGTCTCACCCTGGCCGAGCCCTTCGCATACTGGGTCAACGACCTGCTGATGGCGATCTTCTTCTTTCTGGTGGGGCTCGAGATCAAGCGGGAGCTCCTGGTGGGCGAGCTCGCGGGCTGGAAGAAGGCGGCGCTGCCGGTGGCCGCGGCGATCGGCGGTATGGTGGTGCCGGCGGCGATCTATACCGCCTTCACCTTCGGTACCGAACAGATCGTCGGCTGGGGGGTGCCGATGGCCACCGACATCGCCTTCGCCGTCGGCGTACTGGCCCTGCTCGGTTCGAGGGTGCCGGTGGCCCTCAAGGTGTTCCTGCTGGCCCTCGCGATCATCGACGATCTCGGGGCGGTACTGGTGATCGCGGTCTTCTACACGAACGAGCTCAACAGCGGCTATCTGGCGCTGGCGGTGGTGGCCTGGCTCGTGGCCTTCGCCTATGGCGGCTTCGGCGGCGGACGTGCGGCGGTGTTCGCCGCGATCGGTCTGGTGCTGTGGTTCTTCACTTTCGAATCGGGAGTTCACGCGACCATCGCCGGCGTCGCCCTGGCCTTTACCGTGCCCATCGCCCGCAATGTCGATCGCCGGACCCTGATGCAGGAACTGGCGATGCGTCCGAGCGGCGGCTTCGAACAGATGGAGATGAGCATCGGCCATGCCGCCGACACGCTGATCGCCGCGCGCAGCCCCCTGCATCGCTTCGAGCATGCGCTGGCACCCTATGTGGCCTTTCTGATCATGCCGCTGTTCGCGCTCCTCAACGCCGGCATCGTCTTCGGCGGAGAGAGCGGTGGTTCCCTGTTCTCGACGGTGATGCTCGGGGCCTTTCTCGGCCTCGTTCTGGGCAAGCCGGTGGGCATTCTCGGCGCCTGCTGGCTGGCGCGGGTGACCGGCATCGCCCGTGTCCCGGAAGGCATCTCCGCGCTGGCCCTGCTGGGCACCGGCTTTCTCGCCGGCATCGGCTTCACGATGTCGCTGTTCATCGGGGCGCTGGCCTTCGGAGAGGGACCGGTGCTCGATCAGGCCAAGCTGGGCGTGCTGCTGGCCT